>NZ_CAWQOY010000055.1:0-90104 GCF_963896525.1 Nodularia sp. LEGE 04288 | reverse complement strand
GGGGCTAGGGGTGGGGTCTTATGACACAAACGAGAATTTACCGACTTCTGTGTACCGTAGCCCCAAAGGGAGAGGCTAAAGCCAATGCGGCAAGCCCTTCGGTCTATGTTCCTCTTACATAACAGACACTTGCACCAGCATCAAACCTTCTTAATTACGAATTACGAATTACAAATTACGAATTATAAACATGAACACAGCAATCGTAACTTCCCATCGCCTTTGGGCATATCTACAATTAATGCGCCCAGCAAACATTGTCACAGCCTGGGCAGATATCCTAGCTGGCTTCGCAGCTTCCCAGTATATGATCATCACCAATCAAGGGATAGGATGGGAGATTAATCTGATCCCCCTAGCATGGTTACTACTCGCCACCACCGGCTTATATGGCGGAGGCATCGTATTTAATGATGTATTTGATACCGAACTAGACACTCAAGAACGACCAGAACGGCCTATACCTAGTGGTAAAGCATCTCTGAGGAAAGCAACCTTACTAGGAAGTTGGCTTTTAAGTATAGGTGTAGTAGCAGCATCTCAAGTCTCTTGGTTGAGCGCCATTCTAGCTTTTAGCATCGCCATAGCCGCCTTATTTTATAATGCTTTCGGGAAACATCATCCTATTTTCGGCCCGATCAATATGGGGATTTGTCGTGGAGGAAACTTATTGTTGGGCGTGAGTGTCATACCTGCAATGGTAGGAGAATATTGGTTTTTAGCCTTGATTCCCATCATTTACATTGCTGCTATCACCCTCCTGAGTCGAGGCGAAGTACATGGAGCCAATATCAGTAACGGCATAGTAGCGCTAATATTGATAGTAATAGTCATCTTAGGACTTTTAGGGCTGGGACTGTTAACCAACTATCAAATATTTACAGCATTACCATTTCTGATCTTCTTCACAATTCAGGTGTTATTACCTTTCATCAAAGCTGTACGCGAACCTACCCCAGAACAGATCCGCTTCGCAGTTAAAGCTGGCATACTATCACTAATTATTTTAGATACTAGTATTGTTGCAGGTTTTGCAGGTTGGATATCCGGGCTACTAGCTTTAAGCCTACTGCCGATTTCCATGAAACTGGCACAAATTTTTGCAGTAACTTAAAATATAAAACTGAAAATTTTGATTTCTATATATTAGACCTCTGGCATCAGCATCTATATCAGTGGTTAATCATTCATCTCTTGGATTTTTGCCAGAAGTTTATGAGTTATTTCAACAAAGCCAAAGTTATTAGAGTGCCTCCAAGACATTAACATCTCATGCATATTTTGATTTATTCTTACAACTATTATCCAGAGCCAATTGGAATTGCGCCTTTAATGACTGAACTAGCAGAAGGACTAGTAGAGCAAGGTCATGAAGTCCGGGTAATCACAGGAATGCCCAATTATCCTCAGCGCCAAATTTACGATGGATATCAAGGTAAATGGTACTTAACCGAACAAAAAAATGGTGTCACCATTCAGCGTAGTTATCTAAGAATTAAGTCCAAACCTAACCTTCTTGATCGGTTACTCTTAGAGTTAAGCTTTGTGTTCACAAGTTTGCCACAAGCCCTCAAAGGACAGCGACCAGATGTGATTCTTCTAACAGTTCCACCGCTACTGGTTTCTTTACCTGCTAGTTTGCTTGGTTGGTTATACAATTGCCCAGTAGTGCTAAATGTCCAAGATATTCTTCCAGAAGCTGCCATCCGCATCGGGCTGATTAAAAACAAGTGGATGATTCGAGCGCTCACAATCCTCGAAAAATTTGCCTATCGGAATGCACACACTATTAGTGTGATTAGTGAAGCGTTTCGAGAGAATTTAGTCAACAAGGGAGTGCCGACTAAAAAAATCGTTTGCATTCCCAATTGGGTAAACGTCAACTTCATCCGCCCGTTAGCCAATAAAAATAGCCCCTGGAGAGTAGAACATCAATTAAATGGTAAATTTGTCGTACTTTATTCAGGCAACATTGCGCTGACACAAGGACTAGAAACAGTAGTAGAAACAGCAATTCGCTTGCGTCAAATTCCAGAAATTGTCTTTGTAATCGTGGGAGAATCAAAAGCATTACAAAGCTTGCAGCAATATTGTCTAAGTTGTGGCGCGGATAACGTATTGTTACTACCCTTGCAGCCACGAGAACAACTACCGCAAATGTTAGCAGCAGCTAATGTAGGGTTAATTGTGCAGAAGCGCAATGTAATTTCATTTAATATGCCTTCAAAAATACCATTGCTTTTAGCCAGTGGTAGCCCAATAGTAGGTTCAGTCCCAAAAAATGGCACTGCGGCTCAAGCAATTCAACTCAGTGGCGGTGGCATAGTTGTACATCCAGAATCACCTGATGCTTTAGCAGATGCAGTCCAGAAATTATATAAAAATCCGACTTTAGCAGCGCATCTAGGTGAAAAAGGCAGAAAATTTGCCGTAGAAAACTATTCCTTTGACCAAGCACTGCATCGCTATGAGGAGTTATTTTATGATGTAACTCCAGAGCGAGAATTAACTTTGGATATCCTACCTAAATTGAATTCTAAAAAATCAATTCTGGAAAATTGAAATATGATCCCAGATCAGATCAAACAAAGCCATCAAAAACTAAAGCCTGAGTCTGCATCCATAAATCATGCCAGAACCCGAAACATTACCATTATCGGTGGACTTGGCAGGATGGGAAAATTATTTAGAGAGCAACTTTCGGCTGTAGGTCACAGCGTTAGTATTCTCGAACAAGAGGATTGGATGTATGCAGATCAACTATTAAGTCAGTCCGAATTAGTCTTAGTTAGTGTTCCTATTGCACGAACTGTTGAGGTTATTAAGCGTGCAGTTCAATACCTATCTCCTAATACAGCATTGTGCGATATTACGAGTATCAAAACTCAATCTACTCAAGCAATGCTGGAACACCATTCAGGCCCCGTAATGGGACTACATCCCATGTTTGGGCCAAATATCAAGTCCTTCTTAGGACAAAAAGTAGTGGTATGTCCAGGTAGGAACGATGATTCATTTCAATGGTTATTAAACTTAATTAAAAATCAGGGTGGAGAACTGATCACCTGCACTCCTGAAGAACATGACCAAATGATGGTAATTGTTCAAGCAACGCAGCACTTTTCTAGATTTAGTCTTGGTGTTTTCTTGACACAAGCTGAAATCGATATAGAACGTAGTTTATCTATGTCAACACCTAGCTATCGTCAAGAAATTGAAATTCTTCAGCGTTTGTTTGCCCAAAATTCTAACTTATGCGTTGATATCATCCTCGCCACAGAAGAGCGATGTCAGGCAATTAACTCTTTAGCTAATACCTATAGCCGCTTGGCAATGCTGGTGGCAAAAAAAGACCGAACTGCATTAATTAAAGAATTTGAAAATGCTCAAGAATTTATGGGAGCAAAAGATAACTATTTAGTACAGTCTTTACATGGTTTTTCCTCAAAGGAGAATCAAAGAGATTTTCAACCACAGATAAACACAGATGCACACAGATAATTTATTGATACTGTAAACATTTTGGCATTGCTGAATTGGTGTATGAAATTCAAAGCTCAATATTCTCAACTCTTCCTCTCTGCGCCTCTGCGCCTCTGCGTGCCAAAACTCATATTTTCAATTAGCAACACCTAATTCTAATTAACAAAAATTATGCTGATTGACATCTTTCACGATACTGTTTGTCCCTGGTGCAGAATAGGAAAAAAGCACCTTTTTGATGCACTGGCACAATGGGAAGGAGAAGTAGTAAATATTCGCTGGCATCCTTTTTTACTCGATAATACTGTTCCTCCAGAGGGATATGAATTTCGTAGTTTTATGCAAGAGAGAAAAGGCATTAGTTCCGCAGAACTTCAGCAGATGTTTGATTATGCGCGACAGGCAGGTGAGATAGCTGGAGTTAAGTTCAATTTTGACAAAATTGCTTTGGCTGTTAATACTCAGCTTTCTCACAAATTGATTGCGCTCGCACCAGTAAAAATCAGAAATGATCTTGTAGAAGCAATTTATCAAGCTTACTTTGAAAACGGTTTGAATATCGGTGATATTGAAGTCCTTGTGACCATCGGGACAAATCACCAAATGGATGAAAACCACTTACGACAGCAATTGATTGATTATCATGCTGTTGACGCAGTTATGGCTGAATCCACATTTGCTCGGTTAAATGGCATTAATAGCGTGCCGTTTTTCATCTTCAATAACAAAGTCAAAGTAGACGGTTCTCAGTCGGCAAATGTATTACTGCGGGCTTTAAATCGGGCTGCATTTATAGAAATCTTAACAAAACAATGGTAATAAATTTTAACCAAAAAACTGTATCTTCTCAGCTATCAATCAATCAACGTGTTGCGGTTAGCTTCAACTATGAGGTTTACTTCACTAAGAATCTATTTGATTTAAGAAATCCCACCTTAGCCCAAGTGATTACAGCCGATGGAGAAACAAAACCGAAGAAAGTAGTCACAGTTGTGGATGCAGGATTATTACAATTTCAACCTGCATTACTTCAGCAATTAGAAGCGTACACCAAGTTTTATGCAGAAACATTAAATCTCGCAGTGGAACCGATGATAGTTCCCGGTGGAGAAGCTGCCAAAAACGATCGCGGTTTGGTAGAGCAAATTCATCAGACGGTTGATGTAGCAGGTTTATGTCGCCACTCCTACTTGTTGGCTATTGGGGGTGGTGCTGTGTTGGATTTAGTCGGATATGCAGCCGCAACTGCTCATCGGGGAATTCGCTTAATTCGGATTCCGACGACAGTATTAGCACAAAATGATTCAGGTGTGGGGGTAAAAAACGGCATTAATGCCTTTGGGAAAAAGAACTTTCTCGGCACATTCGCCCCACCTTATGCAGTGATTAATGACTCGGCTTTTTTAACAACTTTGGATGAGCGTGACTGGCGTTCTGGAATTGCCGAAGCGCTGAAGGTAGCACTAATTAAAGATGCGGATTTCTTTGATTTTATTCACACCCAAAGCGCCGCACTTGTCCATCGAGAAATGGAGAGTATACAACAGCTGATCTATCGTTGCGCTCAATTACATCTAGAACATATTGTTCACAGTGGTGATGCTTTTGAAATAGGTTCATCCCGTCCCCTCGATTTTGGACATTGGGCGGCTCATAAACTAGAGCATTTAACCAACTATAGTTTACGTCATGGGGAAGCTGTCGCAATTGGTATTGCTTTGGATAGCACTTATTCCTATCTTCTGGGAATGCTGTGTTTTTCAGAGTGGCAAAAAATCCTCAATACAATTTCGGGACTGGGTTTCACTTTGTATGTGCCAGAACTAGCTGAACAATTATCATATCCAGAACATCCCCGTTGTTTATTCCGTGGTTTGACTGAGTTCCGGGAACACTTGGGTGGAGAGTTGACGTTGACACTGCTGCAAGGTATTGGCAAGGGTATTGAGGTTCACGAGGTGGATTTATCTTTATACAGAGAAGCAATTTTGCGGTTACAGGTGTTTTTTAAAAGTCAATAATCAAACGCCGATGAACGCTGATAAACGCTGATGAAGATTAGATGTGTGTTATATTTTTTTGTTCTAATTGTTACTCATTTTTCTGGATAAGTAAATGAAGTTAGGTAGTAATAATAATTTTGATTTGACCTATTGTACTAATATTCATTCTGGGGAAGAGTGGGATAAGGTTTTTGCTAATTTAAAGCAGTATATCCCTCCTCTGAAAGCCAAAGTAGCTCCAGGGAAATCCTTTGGTATTGGGTTACGTTTAGCAGCAGTAGCAGCTAGGGAATTGCTGGAAGGAAAAGCTTTAACTCAGTTTCAGTCTTGGTTAACTGAAGAAGGTCTATATGTGTTTACTTTGAATGGTTTTCCTTATGGCAAATTCCATCGGGAAGTAGTGAAAGACCAAGTTTATGCACCGAATTGGACTCAGCCGGAACGCTTGGAATATACGTTGCAACTTACAGAGATTTTGGCAGCATTATTACCCACTGATACAGAAGGGAGTATTTCCACTCTGCCGTTATCTTACAAGCCTTGGTATGAGGGAAATCAACTTGTCCAAGCATCAGTGATGGATAGTGCTAGTCTCCAGATAGCACAAGTAGTCGCTCAAATGGTAGATATCCGTAATCAGCAACGGAAACTGCTGCATCTAGATTTGGAACCAGAACCGGATGGATTAATTGAAAATGCAGATGAAGTTGTGAATTATTTTCAGAAGCATTTACTACCTGTTGGTGGCGCTTATTTGGTCAAGCATCTGGGAATTTCACCAATACTTGCCGAGAAATATTTACTAGATCATGTGCGTATTTGTTACGATACCTGCCATTTTGCAGTTGAGTATGAAAATCCCATTTCAGTTTTTCAGCAATTTCAAGCTGCGGGGATTCAAATTGGCAAAATTCAGATTAGTGCTGCCTTACAAGTAAATTTGTCAGAGGATACCGCACAACGTCGCTTAGTAGGAGAAAGATTACGTCCTTTTGCTGAATCTACATATTTACATCAAGTAATTGCCCGCGAACAAAATAACAGACTAATTCATTATCCCGACTTAGAAAACGCCTTACCACACCTAGAAAATACCAATGATTGTGAGTGGCGGATTCATTTCCACGTACCCATTTTCATCCATGATTATCATCTTTTGCAGTCCACTCAAGACGATATTTCTACCGTACTAAATTTACTGCGGGATAACAACACTTGCGCCCATTTAGAAATTGAAACCTACACCTGGGAAGTACTTCCCGAAGCAATGAAACTAGACTTACTCGCATCAATTCAGCGCGAGTACGAATGGGTACAAACAAAATTCTTAACCAAACAATTAGTAAGCTAATCGGCATTTAACTTGCATAAAATGGGAGGGCATTTTTGCCCTCTCCCACAATAGTTTAATGTAATTTAAATATGCAAATTAAATGTTTTTTAGCTTACCTAAATAACTCGTGAAATTATATCTTTCTTCTCTTGGCGTTTTTGGCGACTTGGCGGTTCGTAAAATCTTATGAAAAAAACTGTAATTCTGAACATAGTAGGATTAACACCCAACCTAATAGGTGAGCATACCCCCTTCCTTTCCCATTGGACAAAACAAGGACAAATAGTACCCATCGCCCCCGTATTACCTGCCGTCACCTGTACAGCACAAGCAACCTATCTCACAGGGAAATCACTTAGCGAGCATGGAATAGTCGGTAATGGTTGGTACTTCCGAGATGAGTGTGAAATCAAATTTTGGAGACAATCCAACAAACTCATACAAGCGCCCAAAATTTGGGAAATGGCCAAAGCTGTAGATCCCAACTTTACCTGCGCCAACTTGTTTTGGTGGTATAATATGTACTCTTCAGTGGATTATGCCATCACTCCCCGACCGATGTATCCCGCCGATGGGAGAAAAATCCCCGATATTTATACGCAACCGGGAGAATTGCGATCGCCACTGCAAAAAGACTTAGGTCAGTTTCCTCTATTCAACTTCTGGGGGCCTAACACATCAATTCGCGCTACCCAATGGATTGCAGAATCAGCAAAGTGGATGGAAAAAGACTGTAACCCAACGCTGACACTGGTCTATTTACCACATCTGGATTACTGCTTACAAAAATATGGTGCTGATACCAACAAAGTTTCACAGGATCTACAAGAAATTGATGCAGTTTGTGGTGATTTGATTCAATACTACGAAAATCGTGGCGCTCAAGTTATTGTTTTGTCGGAATATGGAATTACATCAGTCACAAAACCCATCCATTTAAATCGGATGCTGCGGGAAAAAGGTTTGCTGAGTGTGCGCGAAGAACTGGGACGAGAAATTTTAGATGCTGGTGCGAGTAAAGCCTTTGCAGTGGCTGACCATCAGATTGCTCATGTTTATGTTAATGATCCATTTTATCTTCCCAAAGTGCGATCGCTTCTCGAAGAAACTGAGGGAGTTGCCTATGTTTTAGATGATACCAACAAGGCAGATGCTCATCTCAATCATTCTAGATCGGGAGAGTTGATAGCAGTAGCTCAACCAGATGCTTGGTTTACTTATTATTACTGGCTAGATGATAGCCGCGCCCCCGATTTTGCCAGAACTGTCGATATCCACCGCAAACCCGGTTATGACCCTGTAGAACTTTTCCTAGACCCGCAAATTAAACTTCCCAAGTTAAAAATTGCACTGAAACTGTTAAAAAAACAACTTGGTTTTCGCTACTTGATGGATGTTATTCCCTTAGATGCTGACTTAGTACGTGGATCTCACGGTTGTGTT
Organism: Nodularia sp. LEGE 04288; assembly: GCF_963896525.1. NCBI lineage: Bacteria > Bacillati > Cyanobacteriota > Cyanophyceae > Nostocales > Nodulariaceae > Nodularia > Nodularia sp. LEGE 04288. Next base: position 81,842 of record NZ_CAWQOY010000055.1, on the reverse strand, counting down.
CCGCCTTCCCCTAATGAAGGCCCATTATTAATTACTCAACAAACTGACTTGCTTGATTCTGCATCAATTAAAGCCACCGATGTTTGCCAATTAATCCTCAAACATCTCATGGAAAATAGCCAGAATTAATTGAATAACCCCACCCCTAACCTCTCCCCGCCAGCCGGCATACACACAAGTGATCGAATCGCCCCCTAACCCCCAATTATGGGGGAACAAGAATTTTCAAAGTCCCCCAAACTTGGGGGATTTAGGGGGCAAAACAGGCTCAAACGCATACAGAAAGGACTTGTGTGTACACGATAGGCCAGCGAGGAGGGGAATTTGATGATCATGATATCCCTGAAAAAATATAACAACCAATAAATTGATATTCCTATCTAAAAAATCTTCATGCAACAAATGTTTAATATTCATTAACCTTAATTAGGAAGTAGCAAAGCCTTAATTAAAAACAGACAAAGTTACGCTTTACTTTGTCGTCAGGAAGGTATACAGACCATAAAAAATTGTCCAAATTTGTCCGTATTTCCAATTTACTTATTATCATGAATGAATGGCTTTTGATTAATAACCATTCCAGAGAAAATATCCATGAATTTTGATTTCCATTCCTACACGACTCTTGGTGGTGTGCTTGTTTCTCGCTCCGTCACAGAAGTGAAAATGGACACTGCCCTCGAAGAGGTTCTGTTCCACCTAAATTCTCAGCGTGGAGGCTTGCTGGCTAGCAGCTATGAATATCCAGGAAGATACAAAAGATGGGCAATTGGATTTGTTAATCCACCACTAGAATTGACAACACGAGAGAATTCTTTTACCTTAACAGCTTTGAATGAGCGCGGCCAAATACTTTTACCATTACTTTTAGAGCGCCTTTGCCAATCACAAGAACTTCAAGACATCAAACAAACAAACAACAATATCTGCGGCTTTATTCAACCCGGAAACCAATTTTTTCTGGAAGAAGAGCGGAGTAAGCAACCTTCAGCATTTACAGTTGTTCGCGAAATTCTACATACTTTCTCTAGTCAAGAAGATGAGCATTTAGGATTGTATGGCGCATTTGGTTATGACTTAGTTTTCCAATTTGAGCCAATTCTCCACAGCCTAGAACGTCCCACAGACCAGCGAGATTTAGTACTTTATCTACCTGATGAACTGATAGTTGTTGATTATTATCTCCAACAGGCATTTCGGCTGCAATATGAATTTGAAACAGCCAATGGGATCACCAATAATCTTCCTCGCACGGGTGAATCTATTGATTATCGAGGTCAGCGCCTAACCCCAAATCAAACTTGTGATCATCAACAGGGCGAGTATGCCAAGCAAGTTGAGCTAGCGCTCGATTACTTCCGCCGAGGCGACTTGTTTGAAGTGGTTCCCGGTCAAAACTTTTTTGAACCCTGTGAAGCGCTTCCTAGCAAACTTTTTGCCACCTTAAAGCAAATCAATCCCAGCCCTTATGGATTCATTTTTAATCTCGGTGGAGAATACATAATTGGCGCATCTCCAGAGATGTTTGTTCGGGTTGAAGGTAGACGCATAGAAACCTGTCCCATTAGTGGTACGATTACCCGTGGACAAGATGCCCTTGATGATGCTGATCAAATTCGTCAGTTACTCAACTCACACAAAGATGAAGCTGAGTTGACAATGTGTACAGACGTAGATCGCAATGATAAATCTCGGATTTGCGAACCTGGATCAGTCCAAGTCATTGGCCGTCGTCAAATTGAATTATATAGCCATCTGATTCATACAGTGGATCATGTGGAAGGCATACTCAGACCAGAATTTGATGCTTTAGATGCCTTTTTAACTCACACCTGGGCAGTTACAGTCACAGGCGCACCCAAAAGAGCCGCAATTCAGTTTATTGAACAGCATGAACGTAGCGCTCGACGTTGGTATGGTGGAGCCGTGGGTTACTTAAATTTCAATGGGAATTTAAATACTGGATTAATTCTGCGAACAATTCGGTTACAAGATTCCATTGCAGAAGTGCGCGTTGGTGCGACTGTCCTTTATGATTCAGTTCCCCAAGCAGAAGAACAAGAAACAATCACCAAGGCTGCGGCTTTATTTGAAACGATTCGACGTGCTAGGGCTACTGACGAAAAAGCCGAGGAGTGCAATTACATAAATTTGAGCAAATGCATTCCTGATGTGGAATCTGGTAAACGCATCTTATTAATTGACCATGAAGATTCGTTTGTTCACACATTAGCCAATTACATTCGCCAAACTGGTGCTAGTGTTACCACAATACGTCATGGCTTTGCCGAATCGCGATTTGATACAGAACGCCCTGATTTAGTTGTCTTGTCTCCTGGCCCTGGTAGACCAAATGATTTTCGAGTTTCAGAGACTGTCGCCGCCTGTGTCAGTCGCCAAATCCCGATTTTCGGAGTTTGTCTAGGATTACAAGGTATTGTCGAAGCTTTTGGCGGCACACTCGGAGTTCTCAACTATCCCCAACATGGTAAATCTTCGCGGATTTTCGTTACAGATCCAGATTCTGTGACATTTAAAGATTTGCCAAAATCCTTTGCAGTCGGTAGATATCATTCTTTGTTTGCTTTACAAGAACATTTGCCGGCAGAACTGAAAGTAACGGCGATTTCTGATGACAACGTAATTATGGGGATTGAACATCGAACGCTTCCCATTGCTGCGGTTCAGTTTCATCCAGAATCAATCATGACTTTATCAGGAGAAGTCGGTTTGGCAATTATTAAAAACGTCATGCTTGCATTCACGCAGAAGACCATTGTTATTAGTCATTAGTCATTGGTCATTGGTCATTAGTCATCTCCGATTTAGCAATTTATGAATATTCCAGTTGCTATCCATCGTCACATTCTTGAAGAAATTGTGTTGCATAAAAGGGAAGAAGTTGCACAAATGCAGCAAAAATTACCTTTAACTGCTTTGCAACAACAGTTAAATACTGCTCCGAATCTGCGAAATTTCCTGAGTGCTTTACAAGAAAATCCCTGTCAACCGTGTTTAATCGCTGAGGTTAAAAAAGCTTCACCTAGTCGGGGGATCATCCGGGCGGATTTTGATCCGGTAGCGATCGCACAAGCATACCAACGAGGTGGTGCAGCCTGTCTATCCATCCTCACTGATCAAAAGTTCTTTCAAGGTAGTTTTGATAATCTCCGCGCTGTGCGGGCTGCTGTAGCTTTACCCTTACTGTGCAAGGAGTTCATCATTGACCCCTATCAAATTTATTTGGCACGGACAGCAGGTGCAGATGCGGTGTTATTAATTGCCGCCATCCTCTCAGATACAGAACTCCAGCACTTTTTGTCAGTGATTCACGATTTGGGGATGAATGCACTTGTGGAAGTTCATACCTTGACGGAATTGGATCGGGTGCTAAAGCTGGACAACCTGCGTTTAGTAGGAATTAATAATCGTAATTTGGAGGATTTTACTGTCGATTTACAAACAACTCAGCAACTTTTAACACAACGTCAGCCACAATTACAAAGCTTGAGTATTACAGTCGTCAGTGAATCGGGACTATATACACCTGCTGATTTATCTTTTGTGGCTGAGGCTGGGGCGCGTGCAGTTTTAGTGGGTGAATCTTTAGTGAAACAAAGCCAGATAAAACCAGCTGTGCGTAGTCTTTTGAATATTTAGTAATTGCATCAGGCCGGATTCAGGTGGCGAAGATGTGCGCGGCGCAATTGTTGTGGAACAGGACTTACGCAAAATTATGAAAGAACGTAGACGCGGCTGGCCGCAACCGCATAAAGCCTTCTGTTTGAGAGGCTTGTCTGCAACACTCTTCGCCAACGCTTAAGGCGCTAGTACAAGTCGGCGTAAATAAACAGACCATTCAAAATCCATGAAAAGCCCATTTTATAAGCTTTTTGACTTTTGATTTTTGACTTTTGACTTCCGCCTTGCGGTACTAGCCTCTCCCAAAGAGAGAAGAAATAAGAGGTTTAGAGAGTTCTTGCGTAAGTCCTATAAAAATTCAATGACTCAAACACAATAACCAATTACCCATTTTGAGGTGAATGATCAGGATGGCTACTATTTCTCATTGTTTTCAATATTTACGCGATCGCCAACAATGTGCTTTGATTCCCTTTATCACAGCTGGCGACCCTGATTTAACAACCACGGCTGAAGCTTTACGTATTTTAGATCGCAATGGGGCTGATTTCATTGAATTGGGCGTTCCCTATTCTGATCCCCTTGCAGATGGCCCTGTGATTCAAGCAGCTGCAACTCGTGCTTTGCAAACAGGAATTAAATTAGAACAAGTCCTAGAAATGTTGCGCGATATCAGTCCTCAACTGAAAGCACCGTTAATTTTATTTACTTACTACAATCCGATTCTGCACCGGGGTATTCAGGCATTTTTAGCCGAAATTGTGGCGGCTGGGGTGCGAGGGTTGGTAGTACCAGATTTACCTTTGGAAGAGGCGGCGAAATTAATCCAAGCTGCTACTGCCTTTGGGATTGAGGTAATTCTGCTTGTAGCCCCTACTAGTTCTCAGGATAGGATAACTGCGATCGCGCGTCAATCTCAAGGTTTTATCTATCTTGTCAGTGTAACTGGAGTCACTGGAATGCGATCGCAAATGCAAAGCCGCGTACAGCATTTACTCACAGAGATGCGAAGCATCACCGATAAACCCATTGGCGTTGGCTTTGGCATTTCCACACCAGAACAAGCACAACAGGTCAGAGAATGGGGTGCAGATGCCGTAATTGTCGGTAGTGCCTTTGTCAAACGGTTAGCTGAAGGTAGCCCCACCCAAGGACTACAAGCCGTAGAAAAACTTTGTCGTGAACTCAAAGCCGCAATTACCTCCATATCTCTGCAAAAAGTTGGTTCTGCTTAAAAATTATGGCGTTGCTGATTGAGAATATGAATTTGTTTCACGCATTGGCGCTAGCCTCTCCCTTTGGGAGAAGGGCGCAAAGGCGCAAAGGTAGAAAGAAAAAGAAAGGTAATTTTGGCATTTCATACTCTGATTTTATTTTTTCTTCTCTCTGCGCCCTCTGCGCCTCTGCGGTTCAATAATAAATTAAAGGATTTTAACCAGTGGTAAGCATACAAGACATCAATACTGCAACTGTACGACCTGACGCTTTAGGCAGATTTGGCAAATTTGGCGGTAAATACGTCCCCGAAACCCTCATGCCGGCATTAAGTGAATTAGAAACAGCATTTCACCAATATCGCAATGATATAGGCTTCCAAGCAGAACTGCAAAACTTACTCCGGGATTATGTCGGACGACCCAGCCCCTTATATTTTGCCGAACGCCTGACCACACACTACGCTCGACCTGATGGAACAGGGGTGCAAATTTACTTAAAGCGAGAAGATTTAAATCATACAGGCGCACACAAAATTAATAACGCTTTGGCTCAGGGTTTGCTAGCTAAACGCATGGGTAAACAGCGGATTATTGCCGAAACTGGCGCAGGTCAGCATGGAGTAGCCACTGCTACCGTGTGTGCGCGATTTGGTTTAGAGTGTGTGATTTACATGGGCATCCACGACATGGAACGCCAAGCCCTGAATGTGTTTCGGATGAAGCTAATGGGGGCAGAAGTGCGTCCTGTAGAAGCAGGAACCGGAACCCTCAAGGATGCAACTTCTGAGGCGATTCGGGATTGGGTGACAAATGTAGAAACCACCCATTACATTCTCGGTTCTGTGGCTGGACCTCATCCTTACCCCATGATCGTGCGTGATTTCCACGCTGTCATCGGTAAAGAAACGCGCGTTCAGTGTCAGGAAAAGTGGGGAGGATTACCAGATATTCTCCTGGCTTGTGTCGGTGGCGGTTCTAATGCAATGGGATTATTCCATGAATTTGTGGATGAACCGACCGTGCGCCTAGTGGGAGTAGAAGCAGCAGGTGAGGGTGTAGATACAGATAAGCACGCAGCAACTTTAACACAGGGAAAAGTGGGAGTTCTGCACGGGGCGATGAGTTATTTACTTCAAGATGATGATGGTCAAGTAGTGGAAGCACATTCCATTAGTGCTGGACTAGATTATCCCGGTGTGGGGCCAGAACATAGTTATTTAAAGGATCTGGGTCGGGCTGAATATTACAGCGTCACAGACCAACAAGCTTTGGATGCTTTTCAAAGACTTTCCCAACTAGAAGGGATTATTCCAGCTTTAGAAACATCTCATGCGATCGCTTATTTAGAAACCCTCTGTCCTCAACTCAATGGTAGTCCCCGCCTGGTAATTAATTGCTCTGGCAGAGGCGACAAAGATGTGCAAACCGTAGCCAAATTCCTGAGTTAAGGGACTGACCGAAGAAGCAGGGGGGCAGGGGGCAGGCTTGCCCTGAGCGCAGTCGAAGGGGTGCAGGGGAGAAGAGGAAATAAGGAAGTTTAAAGTAATTTCTAACTCCCCTTTGCTCCGGTACTCCCCGCTCCCCTGCGTCCGGCAATGACAAATCAAAAAATCTCACAAATGTTCTGGTGGGATGGGTGTCCCCACCCGTCCCCTAACGCTGATTCATCGCGTTTTTACCCATTCGCTGACATTTCCTCAAATCGAAATGACAACCATAACTCAAACTCCACCTGGGCAAAACATTCCCACTCCTGACTCCTACAATTGGCCTGCTTTATTGCAGCAGTTACTTGATCGGCAATCCTTAACAGTTACCCAAGCAGCTTATCTGATGCAAGGCTGGCTGATTGATGCCATTCCCCCCGTACTATCGGGAGCGATTTTAACTGCCATTCAAGCCAAAGGCATCACCGCCGCAGAATTGGTGGGTATGGCTAGCGTCTTACAATCCCAATCTTCTTCCCCATTCGACTACGCTCAAGGCAAGCCCACTCCCCCGGTTACTGAGCGCAGTCGAAGTAACTCCCTACTCACCACTCCCCTGATTGACACCTGCGGAACTGGTGGAGATGGGGCTTCAACCTTTAATATCTCCACTGCTGTGGCTTTTGTGGCCGCAGCCGCAGGGGTAAAAGTTGCCAAGCATGGTAATCGTTCCGCATCTAGTAAAACTGGTTCTGCCGATGTCTTGGAAGCTTTGGGGATAAATCTCAACGCTAGTCAGGAGAAAGTACAAGCGGCTGTGGGTGAAGTTGGCATCACCTTTTTGTTTGCCCCTGGTTGGCATCCAGCACTCAAGGCGGTGGCGGCTTTACGCAAAACTTTGAAAGTACGGACTATTTTTAACCTGCTGGGGCCTTTAGTCAATCCTATGCGACCCACGGGGCAAATTATTGGTGTTAACGACCCCCATTTATTAGAAGCGATCGCTCAAGCATTATCACAATTAGGATGTCAGCAAGCGATCGCACTCCACGGGCGAGAAAGGTTAGATGAAGCCGGCTTGGCAGACTCAACAGACTTGGCTGTACTCCAAGACAAAAAAGTCCGTCGTTTAGTACTCAATCCTCAAGAACTTGGTTTGAGTTCTGCACCCACTGCGGCCTTACGAGGTGGAGATGTTCAAGAAAATGCCGAGATTTTGCAAGCAGTTCTCCAAGGTAAAGGCACTCAAGCGCAGCAAGATGTAGTCGCTTTAAATACAGCCCTAGCACTCCAAGTTGCAGCAACAATTGATGGAGCAACGGATGTTTTAGAAGGTTGTGTCAAAAATCTTGTACTGGCTCAAGACGTTCTGCAAAGCGGCGCAGCTTGGACAAAGTTAGAACAACTGGCCGAATTTTTGCACTCATAACTTTAAGTTTAAGGAAAAGAAAATGATTGTAGTCCTAAAAACTGGTACACCTGAGAGCGAAATCACTCAGATATGTCAAGATTTGACCGAGCTTTGGGGAGTCACAGTTGAAAAAAGCATCGGCCAGCAGAAAGCTATTCTGGGAATCATTGGTGATACATCTGTCATCGATACATTGCAAGTCCAGGAGTTAAACCCTTGGATTCAACAAGTATTACGAGTGCAGCGACCTTTCAAGCGAGTTAGCCGGGAATTTCGACATGGAGAAGCCAGCGAGGTGATTGTATCCACACCTAACGGTCTTGTCCCTTTCGGAGAGCATCATCCCATTGTGGTGGTAGCGGGGCCATGTTCCGTTGAGAATGAAGCCATGATTGTGGAAACGGCAAAGCGTGTGAAGACAGCCGGAGCAAAATTCTTGCGTGGAGGAGCCTACAAACCCCGGACTTCACCCTATGCCTTTCAGGGGTATGGTGAAAGTGCATTAGGTTTGTTAGCCGCAGCCCGTGAAGCTACTGGTTTGGGCATCATCACAGAGTTAATGGATGCAGCCGATTTACCCGCCGTGTCGAAAGTCGCTGACATAATTCAGATCGGAGCGCGGAATATGCACAACTTCTCGCTGCTGAAAAAAGTCGGCGCTCAAGATAAACCAGTGCTACTCAAGCGAGGGATGTCTGCCACAATTGACGAGTGGTTGATGGCAGCAGAATACATTATGGCATCAGGAAATTCCAACGTGATTCTTTGTGAGCGAGGGATTAGAACCTTTGATGCTAAATATGCCCGTAATACTTTAGATTTATCAGTAATTCCAGTATTGCGATCGCTCACCCATCTCCCAATTATGATCGACCCCAGTCATGGTACTGGTAATTCCGAGTATGTACCAGCGATGGCTTTAGCTGCGATCGCAGCTGGTACAGATGCCTTAATGATTGAAGTTCATCCCAATCCAGCTAGAGCTTTATCTGACGGACCTCAGTCCCTCACCCCAGAGAAATTTGATCGCTTAGTACAGGAAATGTCTGTTCTCGGCAAAGTCGTTAATCGCTGGTCTATACCTGCATTAGTAACTTCCGTTTAATTAGCATAAAACTAACCGTGCGAAGAGAAAGTTGAGTGTTAACACTGGACTTTCTCTTTTTTCATTTCCAACCTCCAAAAGATATAGCAACCGCCAAGGAGGTTAAGACATAAACGGATAAGTAGGTCGGCGTAAATAAAGTTAACTGGCTAGAGTCGTCCTTTGTCATTGGTCATTAGTCACATTGGGAAGTCACAATTTTCCCCCCTGCCCCCTGCTTCTTCCCCCACTCCCTATTCTCCAGCTAACGAATAACCCCAACTTCAGCTAGTAAGTTGGGGTAGTTCACAAAAATTTCCAGAATAATCACTACTACTAAATAAACGGTTTCTCGACGTGATCAGCAAACGGGTTACCGCTATCAGTTGAAAAATTACGGTTAACCGAAACCGCCGCCACCCATGCCACCCATGCCGCCGCCACCGAAGCTAGGCATACCGCCACCGGAGGAGTCGCCCCCACCCATGCCAACGCCACCAGAGCTAGGCATACCACCACTTAAGGAGTCACCGCCATTTAAATCTTCGGTATCAATAACAGCCCAGGGGTTGACACCACCAGTCAAGGGGCTAGCTACAGCCGTCGGGTCGCCAAAGCCAACAAAGGGATCACTACCTGGGACGCTACCTTCACCAAACACACTAGGATCAATACTAGAGTCGGAGTCGCCAAAAGCGCTGGCAAAAGAACTGATTAAGCTTTCTGGGGTTACACCGTCAATTTCTAGCAAGGGTGCAAAGGGTGATTGCCGAAGCAAATCAATCATTTCATCATTGTCAGTAGCAGTGTTTTCGCCCTCATCATTAATCGAATCTTCCATCAAAACAATTGAATCTTCCATCAGACCAAAGTCTCCTATTTATTGGATAAAATTTTCATTAAAGCTGGAACATTAATTAGACAAATTAACCCAGCATCATGAATCTATTTTTTTGTCCTATTGCTAAAGCTATTTCTTAGCTATTAGCCTATTGAGATTAATGGGCTTGACCATTAAGTAATTAATGCAATCTCTGGCAATCCAGAAAAGGTTTAATTACTCCTAATCTCACAATATAGATTAGTTATTTTTTAGATTAAGCACAATGAATAATATTTTGATTAGCTTGTAATAGTTTAGATAGTTTTTATTATTTTCAATCTGACCATTCTAGAAAATAAACTAAAAAACCCTTTCAATCTAGTAATCTATATCTTTTATTTCTTGCTAAACATACATTAAATCGTCTTGTATAGCCATCCTATTTGATTTATGAATTTATCGAACCACCAAGTCGCCAAGGTCGCCAAGAGAAGAAGTAAAGTGGTTCACAACTGATTTAGGACTGCTATATAACTTGTTTATTAAATGCTGATTAATATTTAATTTTACTTTTTATTAATAAGGAATTGACCATTGAGTATCAATAATTATTAGTAATAATTGCACTTTTGTCAGACAAATTTAAATTATCAAAAAACTCATCTAAAGATTTCTGGATAGCTTGACAGCATAACTCAGTAGCATCTTATTGTTGCCGTACTTCTTCCTTGATTTGCAAATGCAATTTTCCCGCAAATAGTAGTTCTGATATATCTGTGGTAAATGGTTGGGATTTTCCATTACTGGGGATTTTAGTTAATTATATATAAATGTAAAAATAGCTTTTTTCTAAATGCCTCCCAGGAAAAAACTATTTCATCTGTGGGTGTTTACGGCTGAAAAACTTGTTAGCCACTGATATTACCTGTAAAAAGAGTAACATTCCTCCTTTGATGATGGCTGTATTTCTTTCTCTGTTGATCTTTTGTAGTTATTAAACTATGACTTGAGAGAACAAAGAGACATAGAGAGATTAACCCTGAGTGCTAGGTACACAATCAACTAAAAATATGATTCACTTGTCATAATGAACAATGAACATTAGTTAAGTATGACCAATATGTATAAACCTATGCTAAAAATAGAGCCTCAAACACAGAAAATAGTCTTTTTGAACATTGTTTGAGCATTTGTGCAAGTAAAATGGCTGGAAGCGTTGGAAATGTGGGAACTGTTCAATTACTATGGTCTATGGTTGGCTTACTCCTGACAATGGGCGGGACTTTCCTAGAAGCCTATGGTATCGCCTGGCCTTGGAGTTGGAGTAAGCACGGAATTCAGACTTTTTCTCTGGGTGTCACTTGTCAAGTTGGTGCAGTGTTGTTAGTAGGTTGTTTAGGAGGGAAAAATGCTGGTGCGCTATCGCAAATCGCCTATTTAGTTATGGGTTTAACCTTGTTACCTGTATTTGCTGATGGTGGCGGTATTGGTTATGTCAAGCTATCTCAGTTTGGCTATCTGCTAGGCTTTATTCCTGGAGCGTGGATTTGTGGGTCTTTGGCTTTTAAAGCTAGACCTAGATTGGAAACCCTAGCTTTTAGTTGTATAAGTGGCTTGTTAACTGTCCACCTCTGCGGTGTGACTTATTTGATCATCAGTTATCTTTTTCAGTGGAAAGGTACGGAGAATCTGGCTCTAATGCAAGCAATTCTCAGATACTCTTGGTTTGCGCTACCCGGTCAACTAGCTGTAGTGTGCGCTGTTAGCGTCATAGCATATATATTACGTCACTTAATGTTTTATTAGTTATTATGCACTAATTTAGGCTTGCCGTAGGGTGGGTTAGGACGATAATCCGTAACCCACCATAAACTTCAGGATAATTGTGGGTTAGCGCAGCGTAACCCACCCTACAATTTTTGGGTAATTAATTGTTGGGTGTTCCCCAAATCAAAGGTAACAAGGCTTTTATTCTGTGCTGCTGCTAATCTTTTAAATGCTATTTCTATTTACACAGTGCTGTACTAGCTTTCTCTCGCCACTTTCTACTCCCTACTCCCTAGTTCCATGCGTTTAAAAAATCATCTGTTTTGGATTGCTGCCTTCATCGCTTTTTTCTTAGATCAATTGACAAAATACTGGGTAGTGCAAACCTTTAGCTTAGGACAGACACTACCACTTATACCCGATGTATTTCATTTTACATATGTGACTAATACTGGTGCGGCTTTTAGTCTATTCCGAGGCAAAGTAGAGTGGTTACGCTGGCTATCATTGGGTGTGAGTTTGGTATTGATAGCATTGGCATGGTTTGGAGAGGAGTTAAATCATTGGGATCAGTTAGGCTATGGTTTAATTTTAGGTGGAGCCTTGGGTAATGGTATTGATCGGTTCGCTTTAGGCTATGTCGTTGATTTTCTGGATTTTCGCTTGATTAATTTTGCTGTATTTAATTTGGCAGATTCATTTATTAGTATTGGTATTGTTTGTCTGTTAATTGCTTCTTTCCAAAAAACACCAAGTTCTAGTGATCGCTCAAGCTAACCTTAAGGCTTAATAATCCCACGACTTTTTCTGAGAATGAGCAGAGCAAAACTTTCACAGTCGTGGGATTATCAAATTGAGAATTATACCCTAGCGTCTAATCACTCGTAGTGAGAGTTTTTCAGACCCTGTATTTTGCTAATTTATTGGGGGTTAGGTTCGAGCTTAAACTCAAACTCATTCTGTGTCGGAGTTTCTGGTGCTGGAGTTGGGCTACTATTGGGGTCAGATCCTGACGGCATCAAAGTTTCTGGCGTAGTTGTGTTCTCAATTGTGGTGTTACCATCCATAAGTGGTACAGGAACAGCACCAGAGGGAGCAGGTACGAGTGCTGTACCTCCAGGACAACGGGAATTAAGAGGCGATCGCTCACACAGAATTTTCATCCCTTCTGGTGAAAGCTTGATTTCCGTTGGTGCATTCATGGATAAACTATCGGATTCGACGATCGAGGATTTACTTGATTCGGCCACAGCAACATTGGTCGTCAGAGCCAAGGTCAAAGCTGTACCAATCAGGGTCAGATATTTTCCCAACATTTGTGAAATTTTCCTCAACGGAGACTGAACACTCCGCCAATTAAATCAAACAACTGATTTGAGAAAATCTGTCTAAATGAAGATGTATAAATCAGGGAAATAGTATAGGAGATTTTTTTGATGTAAACTTTAAATTGACTGTAAATTAATAGATGGTTTTTAGAAGCACTAAAGTAAAAGTATTAACCCTTATTGTTTGATCAAAAATATTAGCTAAAATCAGGATAACAGACTATGGAACCAAACTTTTGTATGCGTCAAAAAATAACAAACCCAATCGGGTAGGTTTTCTGAGTGCATATTGTCTTAGTGTAAGATTGAATCGGTAAGAATTCCGTAGAGCCAATTTCTGCTTGGGCTTATGAGTAAAATGGTGGAATATCTGTATCCAGATTGCCATTGCCTGATTCTTTGCCAACATTGTGATGTAAATAGCCGATGAGTTCCCCCCAACCTCCTCACAAGCCACAAACTTTACTTGGTCAACTGACTCAAGCAGTACAGACAATTCAAGCGAGAGTTGACTTTTCCAAATTGGCGCTCAAGCCTAATGCCAAAGTACCAGAGATATGGGTGCAGGATGCGGGGGCGGATAAGGCGGAGGTCTATCCGTTGTTAGGCGATCGCTACATCCTCGGTCGTAGTTCTAAATCCTGTGATATAGTCATTCGCAACCCAGTTGTCAGCCAAATTCACCTATCACTTTCGCGAGATTCGGCTCAACGCACCCCTGTCTTTGTGATCAAAGATGAAAACTCCACTAACGGTATTTATCGTGGGAAACGCCGGGTTAATACCTTAGAACTGCGTCACGGTGATATTTTTACTTTAGGTCCACCAGAACTCGCAGCTTCAGTGCGCCTGCAATATGTCGATCCACCGCCCCTGTATATTAAAGCAGCAACTTGGACTGCTTACGGTATTGGTGGTGTGAGCGCCTTAGTGGGGTTAATCATCGGTGTAGAATGGCTCAAATTTTCAGTCAGACCTCTACCCACTGCTACTCGCGCGCCCATCGTGATTTATGCCCGTGATGGCTCCACCCCCCTGCGTGAGCCTCGGAGTACCTCCCACGTCGATATGCAGCGCCTGGATGATTTTGGCCCTTATTTGGCCGCAGCCGTAGTTTCCTCAGAAGACAGTCGTTACAATTGGCACTTTGGCGTTGATCCGTTGGGGATTTTGCGAGCCGTGCTGGTCAATACTCGTAGTGGAGATGTGCAGCAAGGAGCCAGCACCGTTACCCAGCAAGTAGCCCGGAGCTTGTTCCGGGACTATGTTGGCGCTCAGGACTCCTTGGGACGCAAACTGCGGGAGGTTGTTGTTTCCTTGAAGCTAGAAACTTTTTACAGTAAAGATCAAATCTTGCTGACTTACTTAAATCGAGTATTTTTGGGCGTGGATACATCTGGCTTTGAGGATGCGGCTCGTTATTACTTTGAGAAGCCAGCCAAAGAATTAACTCTCTCAGAAGCTGCAACATTAGTGGGAATTTTACCTGCTCCCAACGCTTTCAATTTTTGTGGCGATAGCCCGAATCGGCTACAAGCGGTGGAATACCGTAATCGTGTGATTAGGCGAATGTTGGACAGAGGCAAAATCTCAGAAGCGGACGCTAATCGAGCCAGACGCTCCCCAGTCCAAATTAGCCCCAAAGTTTGCGAACAGCAAGCCAGTACCATTGCTCCTTACTTTTACAGTTATGTCTTCCAGGAACTCGAATCAATTTTGGGAGTAGGAGCTGCCAGGGAAGGTAACTATATAATCGAAACCCAGATTGATCCAAGAATCCAAGCCCAAGCAGAAACAGCGTTACGTAATTCAGTCAACAACGCTGGCTCAACCTTTCGTTTTTCTCAAGGAGCGATCGTTACCCTGGACACCACCACTGGGAGTATTTTGTCTATGGTAGGCGGGACTGATTTTAGACAAAGCCAGTTTAACCGTGCTGTCCAAGCCCAAAGACAACCAGGTTCCACCTTCAAAGTTTTTGCTTACGCTGCGGCTCTTGAGAGGGGGATACCAGCTTCCAAATCTTATTCCTGCGCTGCTTTACCTTGGCAAGGTTTTACCTACAGACCCTGTAGAAGTGGTGCGGGGAATTTCTTAAGTATGACCACTGGGTTTGCCCAGTCGGAAAATCCCATTGCTTTGCGAATTGCTAGAGAAGTAGGGCTAGATAGAGTCGTATCCACTGCCAAGCGTTTAGGAGTCAAGTCATCGCTGGAAGCAGTTCCCGGCTTAGTCCTGGGTCAAAGTGTCGTCAATGTTTTAGAAATGACCGGCGCTTTTGGCGCTATTGCTAATCGTGGTGTATGGAATCCACCCCATGCAATTAGTCGGATTCTAGACAGTAGTGATTGTGCAGATCGTGATGACTTAACAACCTGCCGTGTTGTTTATTCCTTTGACCAAAGTCGAGATGCCAACCAGCGAGTCTTACCCACAGGCGTAGCCGACGAAATGACCCGGATGATGCGCCAGGTAGTCACTAGCGGGACTGGTCGGGCAGCCGCTATTGGACTAGGGGAAGGTGGTAAAACCGGCACAACTGATAAAAACGTTGACCTATGGTTCATTGGCTCTATCCCCAATCGGCGGCTGGTAACTGGCATTTGGTTGGGTAATGACAATAATTCGCCTACATCCGGCAGCAGTGGACAAGCAGCTCAACTTTGGGGCAGTTATATGAGGCAAATTGTCAAATAGAGGGAGTAGGGAGTAGGCTTGCCGTGAGCGTAGCCGAATGGGAGTAGGGGGAAGAAACTTCTCAATTCCATTTCCTAGTCCCGGTGTCTCCAACACCCAATTACCTATATCCCCACCAAGGGCTAACTTGTAAGACACCTGTGCTGGTAAAAACTACTCTAAATTGGGCTATGGGTTCATTGGCTATGGGAGAACTATTTGCAGGATTGTAAAGCAGTTTAGGCAGAGGAGTTAATTCTATTTCTTCATTTGCTCCTTCATTCACTGCTTTGTAACCGACGATCGCAGCATCAGCAGTTACACCCACACGATAGACTAAATCTTGTGTTAATGCTGAACGATCACTCCAAACTGGATTAATTTTTTCATAAACTTGGCTATTCAGAACACGTAGTTGCTCCCGATCTGTAATTTCTGTAACTGTATTTAAAAGTGCTTCTAAATCTGTAATTTGAGGTGCTGTCTCGGCTGTGGGAGTCGCCACATCTATGGGAGTTCGTGCGGGAGTCGCTACATTTGGGAGTGTTGTCTTCTCTGCTGCCGCAGGATTGGTGCTAGGTACTGTAGAGCTAGTCTCTTCCTGTACCTTTGGCTCTGGTGGTCGGATCTCTGGGGCTGGAATTAAGCTAAATGCGATCGCGGCAACAGCTACACTGGAAACTCCTATCCCTGCCGGTACTGCCTGCTTGAGTAGGGCTTGACTAGTACCGCCGTAACGTCTAGCAACTGGCTGTAATTCTAGTGACAATTCTGGTAAGGTTTGGGAGTCCGCAAAAAACTGATCCACAGCTTCTACTAAATCAAATAACTGCACCGTGTTCAAATCCATTTGAATCGGCGGTTTATTATAGTTAGGGTTAGACTCAAAACCTTCTGAAGTTATTTCAGAATGCACAATTAACCTGTGTCGGTTTGTGCCAATTTTTTGTAACTCCACTAATTCTGAGTTTTGATTGTGCGCTTGCGGGTTGGACACATTACTCAAAAATTCTTGAGCATAGCCACTCACGGCCCTAACTAAACTTTCAAAAAATTCCCGCCCTCCAATTAGAGGCTGATTATAGCCATTTATATAGCATTCTGCATTGACCAATATTGATAGTTCTGGACGCATTTCTTGGTATTGTGCAGCTTTGGCAGCATCACTTAAACCTTCTAACAGCAGCGTACAATTCGGTAGACTGTACTTTCGTTGGATATTCATAAAAGTTCACAGATTTTGGGAAACTCAGTAGCTTGAGCTAAGAGAGGAAAAACGATCAGCGCGACTAAAGTCGCTGTGGTAAAATTCAACTACGGTGAAATGTCTCAACGCAGGGGGTTGACTCGCTCCCAAGGAATCGATGGCAGTAACCGAGTGGCATGGCGAGTATCCACGAAAATTGAGTCTTGAGAGTGCGGGGGTGAGTACATCCTCTAGTCAACCGTAACCGAGCCTGAAATTCCACTGCCGCATAAGTAAAAAGCACCTATTTGCTAGTAGTGTTGGCAGGGAGATAAAGCCCCGACCTCAAAGACCGCGAATAGTTACTCTACTTCGCCGTCAAAAAGACTAATCCAAAAGCGCTGCATTCCAGCTGTGCCAGTACAAAATAGTAATTGTCCCAACAAATTCATTGCTAGCTCATCTAATTTTTCATCAGAACTTAAGGCCAGTACACTAGAACGTCGGGAATTCATCCGACTTTTGAAATGTACTCGAAATCGTTCTAGATAATTAGATAGCCGCAAATTTTGTGCCAAGGGTATTTGCTTTTCACTCATTTGCTGATATGTCAACAACATCTGGCGAATGACAACGGTTAAACGCCGGGCTATATAGCTAGCAATTACTACTAAAGCTTTTGCCTCCATGATAGTTAAGGGACGGCGGATATGCGCTCTTCGCATGGGGTTAGAGCTACGCATCCGCCATAAATTTACCCGGTTTTTAATAATTCCTTTCAATTCCAACTCGTCCGCAAAAGCCAGAATAGCTTCAGAACCACCAAGTTCTAAAGCTTCAATCGCCAGTAAAATTAGATCAACTTGCAGCCTGGTTCTAGCGGGACAAACCTGTGCGGCGATCGCAGGGTCTGGTAAAGTATCCAGAATCATCGGCAATGATGGGGGGGTTGGACTATTCAATGGCGTTAAGCTGGCTGAGACATTCATTCTATAAAATACCTTGTGCGGTTCTAAACAGACTAAATAAAACTAGTACAACTAATTTAAGATAAGTACCTAAACAAGCAAATAACACTGGTGGCAGTAGCAATACTACCTGATATATACATTAATTACTTGTTCTACTCAAATAGTTAAGTATACTGAAATTTAAGTTTTCACAGCATCTGTTTACCTCCCTGGGTTGTAAATACCAGCTTATCTTTAGATTGGTGTAGATTCTAGGTATCGTCAATGGATTGTTAAATTAGAGCCGAAATTCCCAGCGTATGACATTATAGTGTAGGATTTTTCAGTTACTCAGGACTGAAAATTTCGTAGTTTCTTCCCTCTACTCCCATTCGGCTAGGCTCACGGCAAGCCTACTCCCTACTCCCTACTCCCTCATATTTATGGATTTAAAGTCTCTAATTCGCGACATCCCAAATTTTCCCAAACCCGGAATTTTGTTTCGAGATATAACTACTTTACTGCGCGATCCAGAGGGATTACGCTACACTATTGACTTTTTTAGCAAAAAATGTATTCAAGCTGGATTCCAGGTGGATTATGTTCTGGGGATGGAGTCCCGTGGGTTTATTTTTGGCCCTCCTTTAGCTTACAAATTAGGAGCGGGTTTTATTCCCGTTCGTAAACAGGGAAAGTTACCAGCAGCAGTTCATTCAATTGAATATGAATTAGAGTATGGTACAGACTGTCTGGAAATGCATCAAGACGCGTTAAATCCAGATAGCCGTGTTTTAATTGTGGATGATTTGATTGCTACAGGTGGTACAGCCAATGCAACGGCCAAGTTGGTGCAGAAGTTTGGCTGCGAACTGGTCGGATTTGGGTTTATTATCGAGCTACGGGATTTACAAGGACGGAAACATTTACCAGATGTGCCGATTATTTCTCTAATTGAATACTAATTATGGATGCTTTCTCCTATATCCTTGAGCAAATTACCAATGACCAATGACTAAACTGTTATGACTTCTACCAAAATTTCCTTGGAGACAGGTCGGGATTGGCTCATCGGGCTAGTCACGAACGAAACATTTTTTTATGTGGTAAAACGGATATTCCAAGCACTGTTTACCTTATTATTGGCAACGGCGCTGTCGTTTTTTATCATGAAACTATCTCCAGGGGATTATGTAGATACCCTGCGGCAAAATCCGACAATTTCCCCAGAAAGAATTGAGGAATTAAGGGAACAGTTTGGTTTGAATAAATCTTGGCCAGAACAGTTTGGGCTATGGTTATGGCGAATTGTGAGATACGGAGATTTCGGCACGAGTTTTGTTTATCAACGTTCAGTTGCTTCTTTGTTGTGGGAACGGATACCAGCAACTTTACTTTTAGCGATCGCATCTTTATTCTGTACCTGGGCGATCGCCATTCCTTTTGGAATTCTCGCTGCTGTTAAACAAAATCAAGCCACCGACCGCATTTTACAAGTGATTAGCTACACCGGACAAGGATTTCCCAGTTTCATCACTGCCTTGTTTCTGCTCATATTTGCTCAAATCACCTCACCTTTATTCCCAGTAGGTGGAATGACAAGCATCAATCATGCTGATTTCTCTTGGTTTGGTAAAATCATTGATATCGGCTGGCACATGATTTTACCAACAATTGCTTTAAGTATCACTAGCTTTGCTGGTTTGCAAAGAATCACTCGCGGTGAATTGCTGGATGTTCTGCGTCAAGATTATATCCAAACGGCTCGTGCTAAGGGACTACCGGAGAATCGGGTGATTTACGTTCACGCCCTCCGCAATGCCATAAATCCCTTAATTACGATATTAGGCTTTGAATTGGCTGGTTTATTAGGTGGTGCATTCATTGCTGAACAATTCTTTAACTGGCCTGGTTTAGGGAGATTGACTTTGCAGGCGGTAATGGCAAAAGACCAGTATTTAGTGATGTCTAGCTTAGTAATGAGTGCTGTATTGTTGAATATAGGCAATTTAATGGCAGATTTGCTTTTAAAAGTAGCCGATCCCCGGATTCGTTTGGATTCTTAATTGAGTATGTTTTCTGAAATTTATCACCCACGTAGGTGAACTAGCTAACCGCTTCGCTGTAGAATTTATTCCGGGTACTATGTTTTCTGAAATTTATTATATAGTGCGATCGCAAGCAGACGGTCGTTATCTCCTAGCTCATCCCGATGCAGAAACTTCAGGTTATCTATTGCTGTTTCGCGAAAACTTTGATGCTTTAAGCTATCTCAACACCCATGCAGGTGAATTAGCCAACCGCTTCGCTGTAGAATCTATTCCGGGTACACAATTGGGAAACTTGCTCAAGCGTTGGGGTTTTAGCGGCGTAGGAGTTGTTACAGATCCTTTATTGCCCAAAGTTGAATTTATGCAGCATAGTTGAAAGCCACGAAATCAAGGCATCCTCAAAATGCTATAATAACTGGTTATCGACTATTGATGAACAACGTCGTCAACTGTTATTCATCTTTGATGATAGCCCTAGTTTAGAAAAAATTTATTTGGCTACAGTATTTAATAAATGTTATCAAATGGCTAGAAAATTAGCCAGTAAAGAAACTCAATTATCTGTGAGTAAGTTTCCTGAAAGTTGCCCTTTTTCCCCAAGTAAAATTTTCGATATTGATTTTTATCCGTAATTTTGATCAATTAGGGAGAAACAACTTTCTTGCTCCCTCTCCTTAGTAACTACCGTGTACACACAAGTGATCGAATCGCCCCCTAACCCCCAATTCTGGGGGAACAAGAATTTTCAAAGTCCCCCAAACTTGGGGGATTTAGGGGGCTAAACAGGCTCAAACGCAGACAGGCAGGACTTGTGTGTACACCGTAGCTCCTTAGTAAGGAGAGGGTTGGAGTGAGGTTTTCTCTAAACCACAACTTTTTCCAAAATCAGCTTAGAACGCTTGACTTGCTCAGGAATAGTCACAGGATAATTCCCAGTAAAACAAGCCGAACAGAAAGTATTCGTATCTTCCTGCGTTTCTTGTAGCATACCCTCCCAACTGAGATAAGCAAGGCTATCTACTCCCAACTGCTCGGCAATTTCTGCCACGGACTTGGTAGCAGCAATCAGCTGATCCTGACTATCAGTATCGATCCCGTAAAAACAGGGATGTGTAACGGGTGGAGAAGAAATTCGCATATGTACTTCTGTTGCACCTGCTTCACGCAAGGCTTTAACCAGTTTCCGGCTGGTTGTACCCCGGACAATGGAATCATCCACAATAATCACGCGTTTACCCAGCAGCACATCTTTGAGGGGGTTGAGTTTCATCCGAATCCCGGTTTCGCGCATCGATTGTGTAGGCTGAATAAAGGTTCGCCCCACATAGCGGTTTTTAATCAATCCTTCCATGTAAGGTACACCAGAGGCTTGGGAAAATCCAATGGCCGCAGGGATTCCCGAATCAGGAACACCAAAGACAATATCAGCATCTACAGCCGATTCTGCGGCTATGCGTCGCCCTAACCTCATGCGATAGGTGTACAAACTTTCGTTGTGCATGATGCTATCAGGACGAGCAAAGTAAATCATCTCAAAGATACACAACTTGCGCTCAGGTTTTTGACTCCAATGGTAGGAAGCCAAACCGGCTTCAGTGATCCAAACTAACTCGCCTGGTTCCACATCTCGTAAGTATTCGGCTCCAATGATATCTAAACCACAAGTTTCCGAAGCCAAGACGTAACGAACTGGATTACCGGGTAAAGTCCCAATTACTAAGGGGCGGATACCATTGGGATCGCGAACACCCATCACGCCAACGGGAGTCCCAATCACTAAACTAAAAGCGCCTTCGCAACGATGAAACGCTTGAATTGATCCTTCTAGCCAATCTGCACCAGAGTTCACAGCTTCGGCGATCGCAAAAGCAATCATTTCTGAGTCTGTGGTGGTCACTAAACTAACTTTAGTCTCGACTAACTCTTCGCGTAATTTTACAGTATTGACTAAATTACCATTATGTGCTAAAGCTAATGAACCTAATCGAGTTTCAACCACAGCAGGCTGGGCATTATCTTTGCGACTCGAACCAGTGGTGGAATAACGAGTGTGACCCACAGCGATATTTCCGGGCAAATGCTCCAAAATCGATTCATTAAAGACTTGAGACACTAAGCCCATGTCTTTGTGCAGGTGTACTTTAGCATCCTCAAACGTGGCAATCCCAGCTGATTCTTGACCCCGATGTTGGAGGGCATACAATCCAAAGTAGGTCATTTTGGCAACATCTGCTTCTGGTGCGTAAATGCCAAAAACACCACAAGCTTCTTCTGGCTTGTCTGGTCGATGTTCATGACTATTAATTTGGTCTGTCTCCTGATTCGGGTATTCATCCGATAGCTTGCGTGGCGAAGCCATAGTCACGGAATGGATGGGAATCATGCTAGCTTTGCTCCTGGTTTGGGTGTCAAGTCAGAATAATCCGTAATTGATAATTCGTAATTCGTAATTACTACCCCATCCATAAATTGAGTCAGTTGTGCTGTATTCTGATCTGGAATTTATTACGAATGACAAACTACGAATTAGTAATTATTTGGTCACTGGGATTATGTCGCTGGATAGTTGCCAAATTCTTAACGAATCGTTAACCATCTATTAAAACATTAGCGTAATTATGCTCACAGACGTTAATTATCCCGGTATAGGGGATAGAAAAAATTAATTGGGAGTATTGGTTGGGTTAGCAAGACGGTTGGCGAACTGCTTGCAGCAGCGCTTCGCTATCGCGTGGAAATAGCGATCGCTCATTTGTTCCATACTAACTTTGATTAAGGTTTGGTTATCAGAATTTAAAATTAACAAACCTGCTTCAGAATTGCCTGAATTACCCACTGTACCCAGCTTTTGCCAACTTTGTCCCAGATGTGACTGTAAGTAAGATTCCCAATTTTTCTGTTCTGCCGATGTTACCGAAACTAAAATTCTCGCCCCACCTTCACCAAACAGCACTTCATCCAGACGATTTAACTGGTTTTCAGGGATTTCTATGTTAATTTCCGCACCTAATTTCCCAGAAAGGCAAGATTCAGCCAAAGCAACAGCCACTCCGCCCTCAGCAGAATCATGGGCTGAACGTATCCAACCCGCACGAATACCGTCACGGCAAACTTGCTGTACACGACGTTCTAAATCAAAATCTACCCGTGGCGGCTTTCCAGCCACAGTCTTGTGGATAGTCGCTAAATACTCAGATGCACCCAAACTAATGGGGGATGTCAGAGGTAAACCCAAAAGATAAATTAGATCACCTGCTGCTTGCCAACCTTGACCACAAATTTTGCTTAAATCGGGAATCAATCCCACCATCCCCACCACCGGAGTGGGATAAATGGGTTGGGGATTACCTTCAGCATCAAAAGTTTCATTGTACAGAGAGACATTCCCCCCTGTAACTGGTGTTGCTAATTCCAGACAACCTTCAGACAAACCCCGACAAGCTTCAGCCAATTGCCAGTAACCAATAGGTTTTTCTGGACTGCCAAAATTGAGATTATCCGTCACCGCCAGAGGTTCAGCACCCACACAGCTAAGATTTCGAGCCGCTTCTGCCACCACTGCCTTAGCTCCCTCGTAAGGGTCAAGATAAACATAACGAGGATTACAGTCTACAGTCGCCGCCACCCCTGTTGTAAAACTTTCAGGCTCTGACGTTTCATTTTGATTTTTTTCCAGGGGACGTAAGCGCACCACAGCCGCATCAGCACCACCTGGTAAAATCACCGTATTATTCTGCACCTGATGGTCATACTGACGATAGACCCAACTTTTAGAAGCGATCGTTGGCGTATCGAGCAAAGTTAACAGAATATCATCCCAAGATTGCAATTTTTCTTGAATTTCAATCCCAGTTGTTGTGCAACTCGGTAAAGAATCAGGCGACCATTTCCAAGCTTCACGGGCATATTCTGGTGGTTCCGCCAACAATTCCCGTTCATAAAGTGGGGTATTTTCCGCCAACGCCTCAGCCGGAATTTCTGCGGCTACTTTACCCCGGAATAAAATCCGCACAATGGGTTCAGCAATCACCGTACCGGCAACCACAGCGTGAAGTCCCCAACGTTCAAAAATATCAATTAGCTCTTGTTCCCGCCCCTTGTGGGCAACAAATAGCATTCTTTCTTGAGATTCCGAAAGCAGGTATTCATAGGGAACCATTCCTGTTTCTCGCACAGGAATCTTATCTAAATCAAATTCAATCCCTACACCACCTTTAGCCGCCATTTCTGATGTGGAACAGGTGATCCCAGCAGCACCCATATCTTGGGCGGCGACAACTGCACCAGTTTTAAACGCTTCCAAACAAGCTTCAATTAAAGACTTTTCGATAAAGGGGTCGCCTACTTGCACGGCGGGACGGTTATCTAGTGATTTATCGCTTAATTCTGTACTAGCAAAACTTGCCCCACCCATACCATCGCGTCCGGTGGTAGAACCAACATACAGTACCGGATTACCGAAACCAGAAGCCCCCGATTTGACAATTTCCGGCGTTTCCATCAATCCCAGCGCCATCACGTTGACTAAAGGATTTCCGGAGTAAGCTTTGTCAAAGTAAACTTCACCTCCGACAGTGGGAACCCCAACACAATTACCATAATGGGAGATTCCCGCGACCACACCTGTAAACAATCTTTGGGTTTTGGGGTCGTCTAAATCACCGAAACGTAAAGAATTTAATAAAGCAATGGGACGCGCCCCCATTGTAAAAATATCTCGGAGAATTCCGCCTACACCAGTAGCTGCGCCTTGGAAAGGTTCAACAGCTGAGGGGTGGTTATGAGATTCAATTTTAAATGCTAATTGTCTGCCGTCGCCTATGTCTACAACCCCAGCATTTTCACCAGGGCCAACTAGGATGCGGGGGCCTGTGGTGGGAAACTGTTTGAGTAATGGCCGGGAATTTTTGTAACAGCAATGTTCAGACCACATCACCCCAAACATTCCCAGTTCAGCTTTGTTGGGATGTCGCCCTAAGCGTTTGACAATTTCTGCATATTCTTCTGGTTTTAAACCTTCGGCGGCGATTTCTTGCGGGGAAAAGGGAGTAGAGGAGGTGGCGGTCATGGAAATAATGCACCAAGAGTACAGAGAACTATTGTATCGATTTAGTTACACTATATGTGCAGTTCTCGCCATGCAATTGATACTTTTTTGGATATTTTTTGAAGAGGAACGAACCGCAAAGGACACAAAGTACACAAAGATAGAGAGAGAAAGAAGGAAATGGTATGAGACTTAAAGCCCTGCGGGGCTTTAGCCTGTATACACCCTATTGAATTAGGATTTTCAGCAATTAACACTGTCTTAATCCCAGTTCTTTCTTTCTTTGTGTCCTTTGCGTACTTTGCGGTTCGTTACTCCAATTAACTACTCTATGATTCACGACGATCAGTTAAAATTTCCCCACATCTAGTTAATAACCTGACAGATATTTTGCCAAAGCTATTACCAAATGTGGGGAGGTTATGATCAAATGATGAATCTTATGGATCTAATTAACTTGAGTAGATTGGAATTACAATCCAAAAACCAACACCAGTTTGATTAGGACATCGCTTGAATGATGTAATCAAAGTAGGGTGCTGCTTGGGCTGCGTCTTCCGCACTGAGTAAGTCAATAGAGGCTGTTTTCAAGGCATTGATAGCTTCTACCATGCCGGGGACTGGAACACCTAAAGAATTGTACATTTCTCGCACACCAATTAAACCAATTTTTTCGATTGGTTCTTTGTCGCCAGCAAGTACGCCATAGGTAATTAGGCGCAAGTACCAGCCAAAGTCACGGATACACAGAGAACGCTGACGTTCGCCGTAAGCATTACCGCCGGGGGCGATAAAGTCTGGTCGCTTTTGCCAAAGCTTTTTGGTGGCTTCTTGAACAATCTTTTTTTCGTTCTCAGCTAAGGTCGCAGCAATGCGCGTCCGTTGGACACCGGTTTGCAAATAATCTTTGATGTTTTTGAGTTCGCCACTGCTGGGATAACGCAGTTGGTCGTCGGCTTGGAGAATAACTTGGCTAATGACAGTCATAACTATACGCAATCACGCGAAATATTATCTGCTAGTTTACCGAGTCTGAGGTACACAAAGAAAGGAAAATTGGGAAGATGAGGAAGAAGAGGCAGGGGAGCAGGGTGCAGGGTGCAGGGGGGAGAAGACGGTAAGTTCCCAATGACCAATGACCAATGACCAATGACTAATAACCAATAACTAATAACTAATGACTAAACAACAGGGTGAGTTAATTGAAATTACGATCGCTGACCTGAGTAATACAGGTGAAGGTGTGGGACGCTTTGAGGAACAGGTGGTTTTTGTTCCTGATACTGTTCCAGGCGATCGCGCTATAGTTCGCTTAGTATACGTTAAACCTACTTACGCTCACGGCAAACTGCATGAGCTATTGGAAGCATCTCCTCATCGGGTGCGACCTAGTTGCATTGTGGCTGATAAGTGTGGTGGTTGTCAGTGGCAACATATTGATTATGAATATCAGCTTTTAGCAAAGCATAATCAAGTTATCCAAGCTTTACAACGTATTGGCGGTTTTGTCAATCCCCCAGTCGATCCCGTGCTGACGACATCTGCACCTTTGGGCTATCGCAATAAATCTACTTATCCTCTGGGAATTTCCGCCACAGGTCAGGTACAAGCTGGTTACTACCAAAAAGGTAGCCATCAATTAGTGAATTTAAATCAATGTCCTGTTCAAGATCCACGCTTAAATCCTTTATTGGCTGAAGTCAAACAAGATATCCAACAGCGCGGTTGGCGAATTTACGATGAACGCAAACACCAAGGACAAATCCGCCATCTGGGTTTACGCATTGGACGGCGGACTGGGGAAATGTTGCTGACTTTGGTAGTCAAGGATTGGAATTTACCAGGAATTGAACAGCAAGCCCAGGAATGGTTAAAGCGCTATCCCCAATTGATGGGAGTGTCGTTAAATCGAAATAGCGATCGCACAAATGCCATTTTTGGTTCTCAAACTCGTTGCATTGCTGGCGTTCCCTACCTGCGAGAAAAACTCGCTGATTTAGAATTTCAAGTCCTTCCAGATACCTTTTTCCAGGTTTATACAGAAGCCGCAGAAGCACTATTACAGGTAATTCAATCCGAACTCAATCTTCAAGGACAAGAGTTGCTAGTTGATGCATATTGTGGTATTGGGACTTTAACATTGCCTTTAGCCAAACAAGTCCGCCAAGCCATAGGCATAGAATTACAACCAGAAGCAGTACAGCAGGCAATTTTGAATGCCGAACACAATGGAATTAATAATGTCACATTCCAAGTAGGAGCAGTAGAGAAATTGCTGCCAGAAATGGGAATCATCCCCGATGTGGTGTTACTTGACCCGCCCCGCAAAGGATGCGATCGCGCTGTGATCGATTCTTTATTGCTATCGAAACCTTCACGCATAGTTTACGTCAGCTGTAAAGTAGCCACTCTGGCCCGCGACCTGAAATTGTTATGCCAAGATGGGCAATACACCGTTACACGGGTGCAACCTGCTGATTTCTTTCCTCAAACAGCCCATGTGGAAGCTGTCGCCTTTCTTGTGCGATCGCATTTGTAGAGGAGTAATCAGTCTTTGACAAAAACTCAAATTGAAAATTCCTAGTCTAGTGCATACTAAGAATGCTAAAATTGAATTAACGTCAAAATAAAAACGATTTTGTGACAAAAATTAAAGTTGCATCAACTCTAAACAACATGAATAAGATTGTCTAAAGCAAAAATCGGCCATCCCAAGAGCATCCTCTGACTCTTGCCCAAAATTTACAGCGCCTTTAGTTGCTAACTGCATTAGCAGTTCTTTTATAGCCGTTTTATGTATCAGCAATCTCATCTGATAAATAGAGTTAATGCTCCCTAGCATTTTCAAAATTTAGTATCTCAAGACGCAAGTTTGAAGGCAGCATGACCACCTCAATTTGTATCAGGGTGCCTGTAATAGCAAACTGATGTCTAGCTAACTGAAAGCTACGGGGTTTCTCTAGTGATTACCATTTCCCTCCGTCCAGTAGGACGTAATTGGGGTACGATTAGTTTCGCCTCAACTCTTTATCTATGCCCAATTTTAGATTTACTGTTGGCGGAAATCCCCGCCAAACTACAAGCAGAACTCAGGCTAGGACTCCAAGAAGCCTTAGTAAATGCCGCCAAACACGGTAATAATCTTGATCCTAGTAAAACAGTTGTAGTCCGGTTTTCCTTAATAGATAATCAGTATTGGTGGGTAATATCAGACCAAGGACAAGGTTTTATTCCCGCATCTACTAACGATGAAGAACCAACAGATTATTTACCACCCGATGAGTCAGAAAATGGTCGTGGTTTATGTCTTCTGCACCAAATTTTCGATCAAGTAGAGTGGAATCGTAAAGGTACAGAATTAAGGCTGTGTAAAGAAATGGCAAATCGCCCCCGTTTGTCCTTGCGACGCTAAAGACTGGAAATACCAAAAAATTGTAGGGTGGGTTACGCTGCGCTAACCCACCATTATGCTTAATTTTATGGTAGGTTACTTCCTTCATCCCTTATTCCCATGACTCTCACAGGGAGGCGCGGAAATTGATTTATCTAACCAACCAACCGCTTGTTCTAATCTAACTATGGCTTCTTGTGGCTGATTTTGGACGAGATACAAAACAGCTGCGGCGGCTTGTTCACTAGCGCGAGAATTGCGGTTAGACTTGAGGCGATGCCAATCGTTAGGTGAGATACTTAGCCTTTCCATCAGGGCTTGGGCTAGTTCTAGAGTGCTAACTTCATTCAGTTGACTGGTTTTAGGCAGCTGGGTAGGTTGAGACATAATTATCAGTGCTAAGTGCTGGATGGAGAAGCGATAAATCGCGTCTGTACAAGGAAGAGCTAAATCAAGGTTAAAATTTTGAGTATTGACTAGCATTTAATCATAGTTTACTACTTGAAAATGAAGCCGCCTAAACAATCACAACCGTCAGGGGAAAGTCAGGAACCGGATTTTGAACAAGAACTGCAAGATGTGGAAGCAGCACTGTTCAGTTTAAAGGAACGTTACAATCAAGTGCAGAGCGATCGCGAAAAAAAGGCACAATGGCAACAGCAACGCCACGAATTACAACAAAATAAACACCAGACACCACAAATCAAAGCGGAATTACAACAGATTAAACAGAATTTAGAAGCCCTAGAAATTAACTTAGAAAGCCAGTTATTTTCTTGGCGGAGTCTGAAAAAACCTTTCTGGCAAGCCGTCCGCTTTGGTGGTATGGGCGTTATCATAGGCTGGATATTAAAATCCTGTGCTGGCTAATCCCAATCTTGGCAGGATTAAGTTAAATGTTAATATTATTTAATATCTGTCTTATCTAACTTGACAAAATACCATTTATATAATATGTCGAATCGCCGAATTGCCGAAGTATTGCGGAGTGGTGAACCTGATGATTCTCTCGTTATTCAAGGCTGGGTAAGAACGAAACGCGAGTTAAAAGGATTTGCTTTTATCGAAGTCAACGACGGCTCATCACTAGCTAATTTGCAAGCCGTGATTAATCAGGATTTGCCAGACTACGAAGAAATCATCAAAAAACTAAATACAGGTGCGGCTGTAGAAGTCAGTGGGGTACTGGTAGCTTCTCAAGGTAAGGGACAGCGCATTGAACTAAAAGCCGAAGCCGTGAAAGTCTACGGAGAGGCTGATCCCGAAACTTATCCTCTGCAAAAGAAACGCCACTCCTTTGAATTTTTACGCACAATTGGACATTTGCGATCGCGCACTAATTCTTTTGGTGCAGTTTTCCGCGTCAGAAACGCCTGTTCTGCGGCCATTCACGAATTTTTCCAAGAAAGAGGCTTTTTATGGGTACATACACCTGTAATTACAGCTAACGACTGCGAAGGCGCAGGAGAACTATTCAGCGTTACCAGCTTGGATTTAAAAAATATTCCCCGCACAGAAAATCAAGCAGTAGATTACACCCAAGACTTTTTTGGTAAACCCACATACTTAACAGTTAGCGGACAGTTAGAAGCCGAAGTCATGGCCATGGCCTTTTCTAACGTCTACACCTTCGCCCCCACCTTCCGTGCAGAAAATTCTAACACCTCCCGCCACCTCGCCGAATTTTGGATGGTCGAGCCAGAAATGGCATTTTGTGACCTAGATGGGAACATGGATTTAGCCGAAGCATTTCTGAAATACGTGTTTAAATATGTCTTAGAAAAATGCCCAGAAGACATGGAATTTTTCAACCAACGCATTGATAAAACCGTCTTAGAAACAGCCGATAATATTATTAATAATCAATTTGAGCGCTTAACTTATACAGAAGCAGTCAAATTATTAGAAAAAGCCGATGTCAAGTTTGAATATCCAGTCAATTGGGGCTTAGATTTACAATCAGAACATGAACGCTATCTAGCCGAACAACTGTTTAAAAAACCCGTAATTGTCACAGATTATCCCGCCCAAATCAAAGCCTTTTATATGCGTGTCAACGATGATGAAAAAACCGTCCGCGCAATGGATATTCTTGCACCTAAAATAGGCGAAATTATTGGCGGTTCCCAAAGAGAAGAACGCCTAGAAGTTTTAGAACGCCGTATTTTAGCCCAAGGAATGCAACCAGAAGACTTATGGTGGTATATGGATTTACGCCGTTATGGTACTGTTCCCCATGCTGGTTTCGGCTTAGGTTTTGAAAGACTCGTGCAATTTATGACAGGTATGGCGAATATCCGCGATGTCATACCCTTCCCCCGCACACCCCAAAGTGCCGAATTTTAGACATAATTAATAATTAATGGTGGGTTACGGCATAAATATATTGCTTACACTGAAAATTAATCATCTTCACGTGCCTAACCCACCCTACTACATGAATACAAGACCACAAACAACGTAGTGGCGTGGCAAGCTTAAAATAGTGCATTAGGGAAAAGCTGAAAACATTGATTTATCTCAATTTTTTCAAAAATCTATTGCAACATTTTAGCCTTGCCAGTCCAGTAGGGTGGGTTAGCGACAGCGTAACCCACCATTAACCATGTTATGATTTTGAAAAATAATACTTAAAACTTATGCCTGACTACAGAAGATATACTGTTGCAGGAGGAACTTATTTTTTCACACAAGTTACTTATAAACGCGAAAAATGGCTATGCAGCGAAATTGCTAGAACCACCTTGCGGTTAGCTATTAATCATGTGCGTGAAAAATATCCATTTTCTATTGATGCTATGGTTTTATTACCAGATCATCTACATTGTATATGGACTTTACCACAAGAAGACAGCGATTATTCGACAAGATGGCGGCTAATTAAAACATTTGTCACCAAACACTGCGGAAAAAAGCTAGGGCTTGATAGTAAAATTTCAGTTTCACGTCAAAAACAAAAAGAAAGTAATCTCTGGCAGCGTCGGTTCTGGGAACATGAAATAAGGGATGAAATAGACTTTGCGTCTCATTGCGATTACATACATTATAATCCTGTCAAACATGGATTATGTGCAGATCCAAACCAATGGCAGTTTTCTAGTTTTCACCGATTTGTTTCCCAGGGTATTTATGAAGAGAGTTGGGGAGGGTATGAGATATCTAACATACCTCATGATCTTGAATTTGAATAGGTTCTTGGTGGGTTATGCTGTCGCTAACCTACGATTCTTTACAGAATTTGAATAGGTTCTTGGTGGGTTATGCTGTCGCTAACCTACGATTCTTTACAGAGTTTGAATAGGTTCTTGGTGGGTTACGCTATCGCTAACCTACGATTCTTTACAGAGTTTGAATAGGTTCTTGGTGGGTTACGCTATCGCTAACCCACCCTACGGTTATTTGCAGTTGCCCAGAGGGGAGATTTACGTGGGGTGATGTAGTGATAATTTTAGGTGATATCCGGGTTGGAACATCGCAGTTGAGGACTGTATGATGAATTATGAATTATGAAGTTTGAATTAAAAAAATCCAAATTTAGCTTCACAATTCATAATCTATTAGCTTTCAACCTGAAGTCAAAATGCCATAACCAGCTTGAGTTTTGGGCTACTGTGTTTTAACTCAAAACTCTGAACTTCAGAAATAAGCTGAGAGTTTAAGCCATTTGATTTTCAATCGCCCAACGCGCTAATTCGGTGCGGTTGTGGAGGTTGGTTTTACCCAACATATTGGACACATGGCTTTCAACTGTACGCTGACTAACGTTTAATTCTTCAGCAATTTCCCTGTTAGCTAGACCCCTAGCGACAAACTGTACTACTTTCAGTTCGGTTGGGGTTAACTGGACATCAAAGGGAACCTGAATGCGGGAACCGTTTTCTCCTCCTTTGGCTTGGTGTTCTTTCCAACGGGTAGTTTGCTTGAGTGAAGATTCTACTTGTGCTACGAGTTCTTCTGGTTCAAAGGGCTTGACCATATATACGTCAGCCCCTTTATTCAGACCTTTAACTCGGTCTGCACTTTGTCCTTTTGCTGAAAGGAAAAGTACGGGAATCCAGCCGGTGCGTTCATTTTGTCGGACTTGTTCTACAAAAGTGTATCCGTCCATTTCCGGCATCATTACGTCACAGATGATCATATCTGGAATATCTTGTTCAAGAATTTCCAGAGCTTCTCGTCCATTTTCGGCAGTGTTGACTTCATAGCCTCTGAATTCCAGGTAATCCTTCACCAGCAAGATGAGGTTAGGGTCGTCATCAATTAATAGCAGTCTTTTGTGATCTTTCATGCTGGGCTCTTTCATAGCAGTGGCACTTGTCGCGCTTCGGTCCATCAAGGTCTTGAATGGTTATCCTTTATGGTGGATCATTGAGATGTTGTCCTTTTTCCTACTTAACTTGCTTTTGCTTTCTAGAAGTCTCAAAAGTGGTGACCACTTTCTATAAGACTTCCGGCTCATAGGCAAACTTCCGGTAAGGATACGTAGAGCAGTAGTATTTATAATGCGCTATTATATATCGCTTTGAAAGGGGCGGGTGAAAAAACACTGATTAAATCATCATCCTTCCGATTCACGAGGTACGTATTGGCTCAAGATGACCCTAACTTCAAAACAACCCGCGCTTTCAGATGCTTACTGCTTTACCATATCCTGCGGATGTTCAGCCTTGATCAAAGGTTTACAAGCAAGTAGGGGAATTTGCGGCAAAAGATGGGTTAAAAATGCATATTCCTCCACCACCATGATGCCTATCAAGTGTTCTGGGATGATTGGCTCAATAACTTCTGGTTTTGCTGGGCAATACCATGCACCATCTGGGTAGAACACCATTATCGGTCTAGAACAACAAACTCGCAAGCAATTGGCTTTAGTCCTAACGATGCAAATGGGATACTTTCTGGGGGCTGGTCAAGTTTTAAATCTTGAATTAGCCGTTTTTTTGAAGTATTCCCAAGATTCCAGACTAACTTGTTTTGCACAGAAGTTAGCAACTGTCTCGTCAGCACAGATAAAAATGTGTCGCTGAATTTTTGCCAGTCCTAAAGTTTCTACACAATTACTTAAGGCTTTATCTTCCAGAGACTGAGTGATTTTGGGGATTTGACTGCGGCACTGGATCACTGTAATGTTACTCATCGAGCGGCACCCTGATTACAGTTCTATAACAATTTCCCTGCTTTGCAAATAAATTTAGCTATATAAAAATATTCGTAACTTACCGAGCAAAACCCGACAGATCAGAATATTTGAGTATTAATACTTAAGTAATTAGGCGATCGCCTAGTGCGGTAACCCGTACTCAACTAATCATTGCCATCCTATGCTGCTTTTAGGTAGATTAGCACTCAGGAGTTGAGAGTGCTAACTCTAAGAGAAAAGAAAATAAATATTTATGGCAGCTGTAACTTTAAGCGTTTCCACAGTTAAACCTCTAGGCGATCGCGTTTTCGTAAAAGTAAGCGCCCCCGAAGAAAAGACCGCAGGTGGACTGTTTTTACCCGATAATGCCCAGGAAAAACCCCAAGTAGGCGAAGTAGTCGCTCTTGGCCCTGGCAAGCGTAACGATGACGGTACCCGTCAAGAATTAGACATCAAAACCGGCGATAAAGTGTTGTACTCCAAGTACGCTGGCACTGACATCAAGCTCGGCACAGAAGAATACGTACTGCTTTCTGAAAAAGACATCTTAGCAGTCGTCATGTAATGGGGAGTAGGGAGTAGGGAGTAGGGAGTGGGGAAGAAAAACGCCCAACGCCCAATGCCCAATGCCCAACGCCCAATTCCAAATCAAATTGACTTACTCCCTGAATAGAGACAAATATGGCAAAACGCATTATATACAACGAAAACGCCCGTCGCGCTCTGGAACGAGGCATTGACATCTTGGCTGAAGCCGTAGCTGTTACCCTTGGCCCTAAAGGTCGTAACGTAGTCCTAGAAAAGAAATTTGGCGCTCCCCAAATCGTCAATGATGGTGTTACCATCGCCAAAGAAATCGAACTAGAAGACCATATCGAAAACACTGGCGTAGCTTTGATTCGTCAAGCTGCTTCCAAGACCAATGACGCTGCTGGCGATGGTACCACAACTGCCACCGTTTTGGCTCACGCGATGGTCAAAGAAGGCTTACGCAACGTTGCAGCAGGCGCTAATGCAATTTCTTTGAAGCGCGGTATTGATAAAGCTTCCGCCTTCTTGGTAGAGAAAATTGCAGAACACGCTCGTCCAGTAGAAGATTCTAAATCCATTGCCCAAGTTGCTGCGATTTCAGCTGGTAACGACGAAGAAGTCGGTCAGATGATTGCTCAAGCAATGGACAAGGTAGGCAAGGAAGGCGTAATTTCCCTAGAAGAAGGGAAATCTATGACCACCGAGCTAGAAATCACCGAAGGGATGCGCTTTGAAAAAGGCTATATCTCTCCTTATTTCGCTACCGATGCTGAACGCATGGAAACGGTTTTTGATGAACCTTACCTGCTAATCACCGATAAGAAGATTGCTTTAGTACAAGACCTCGTACCAGTTTTAGAGCAAGTAGCTCGCTCTGGTCGTCCTTTGGTGATTATCGCCGAAGATATTGAAAAAGAAGCTTTAGCGACTTTGGTAGTTAACCGCTTGCGTGGTGTACTCAATGTTGCGGCTGTAAAAGCTCCTGGTTTTGGCGATCGCCGTAAAGCGATGCTAGAAGATATCGCTGTTCTAACTGGTGGTCAATTGGTCACCGAAGACGCTGGTTTGAAGCTAGAAAATACCAAGCTGGAAAGCCTGGGTAAAGCTCGCCGTGTCACCATTACCAAGGACACAACAACAATTGTGGCTGAAGGTAACGAAGCCCCTGTGAAGGCTCGTTGCGAACAAATCCGTCGTCAGATGGAAGAAACCGAATCTTCTTACGACAAAGAGAAGCTGCAAGAACGTCTGGCTAAACTCTCTGGTGGTGTAGCTGTGGTGAAAGTGGGTGCAGCCACTGAAACCGAAATGAAAGATAAGAAGCTACGCCTAGAAGACGCGATCAACGCTACCAAAGCTGCTGTAGAAGAAGGGATTGTTCCCGGTGGTGGTACAACTCTAGCTCACCTTGCTCCTGAATTAGAAACTTGGGCAAAAGCTAATCTCAAAGATGAAGAGTTGATTGGTGCTTTGATTGTCGTTCGTGCTTTACCCGCGCCTCTGAAGCGGATTGCTGAAAACGCTGGTCAGAATGGTGCTGTAATTGCTGAACGTGTGAAAGAGAAAGATTTCAACATCGGCTACAATGCTGCAACCAACGAATTCGTTGATTTGTTAGAGGCTGGTATTGTTGACCCTGCGAAGGTAACTCGTTCTGCGCTGCAAAACGCTGCTTCTATCGCTGGTATGGTGTTGACAACCGAATGTATCATCGTTGACAAGCCTGAGCCTAAAGATGCTGCTCCTGCTGGTGGCGGTGGTATGGGTGGCGGTGACTTCGATTACTAAGACTCCATAGTCACATAAATTGAAAAATAGCTGCTTCCTGATGGAGGTGGCTGTTTTTTTTATGTCATGGGTGAGGACAAGTGATTTGTGAAGTGGTTTAAATCACTAAAAATAATGTATTGTGTTGCAGGTTGTGTAGAAGTTCTTGCAGGTTTGCGGTTTGAAAAGGATTTGGTTCATCAATTTTTACGGGAGGATATTATGAAAGAATCTGTAATTTATCAAGATATCGTTCAAAAAGAAGCATTCAAAATGATTAATCGTCAGATTAAAAAACGATTTGGTGATGTTAATGATTCATTAATGACACAGGTGAGAAATTTATCTGCTGATGATTTAGAAGATTTAGGCGAAGCATTATTTGATTTTTCCGAAGTTGCTGATTTGGTAGCTTGGTTAGAACAGCAGCATTAGGGCGTTGCTGAGTGAGAATATGAGTTTGTTCCACACACCAGCGCAGCACGAAGTGCATTAGGCGCAAAGAAAAAGAAAGGTAATTTTGGTATCTCATACCTGATTCAGCAATTAAAAATGGGCATTATATAAAGTAGGGTGTGTAGCATTAGGCTAACGCACCCTTATTAAATACTCAATATTAAAAATGGCGAAAGCAAAATATGAAGGTTATTGCGACGTACAGCCGACTAAATTAGTTAGAGAAAAATTTGGAGACACTAAGGTTTATGGACAAAATGCTAAGTCGTTACTAACAAAAGCTAGCGGTTTTATTGGTGATTATGATTTTACTCTGAATCCTTACCGGGGTTGTCAGTATGGTTGTAGTTATTGTTATGCGGCTGCATTTAGTCCGAATACTCAGATGCGTCAAGATTGGGGTAAATGGGTAATTTTCAAAGAAAATGCTGCGGAAGTTTTAACTAAAGAATTACAAAAATGGTATAAGCAACATCCTCAAACTCCTCCCAGAATTTACATGAGTAGTGTGACAGATCCTTATCAACCTCTGGAATCTCGACATCAATTGACTCGCAGATTGTTGGAGGTAATGCTAGATGTGAGGGATGATGGTTATCCTACACCAACGTTAGTAATTCAAACTCGCAGTCCCATTATTACTAGAGATATTGATTATTTACAACGATTTCAGCGCTTGCGAATTAATATGAGTATTCCGACGGGGAGCGAATCAGTGAGGCGGGATTTTGAACCGCGATCGCCTAGCGTTAAAGCCCGATTAAATGCCATCATTAAACTGAAGCAAAGTATTGACTCTTTTAAAGGGTTTGTTCCCAAAATATCTATCACAATTACTCCCTTACTCCCTACTCTATCCACTGATGAACCTGCATTTATTAGTAAATTAGCTGTTGCTGATAGAGTGGTAATTCAAGATTTCCATCCTAATAATAATCGTTCTCTCACAGCATCAACCCGCCAAGAAGCTGAGGGAATTAAGCAAAAATATGATTGGTGGTACGATGCAGAAAATTTTAGCTACGTAAAATTTAAAGAAAAGTTATTTAATCAACTACCAGATGTAGAAATTAAAGAGGGTAAGGAGGGATTTGGCTATGAGTAATCCGATTGCTAATTGGTGGCGTAGTCAGCAATTTAACTCTGCTTTGAAACGTGGTGACACAAAAAAAGCAGTGCAATTATTGCAAGCTATTCAAAAATCAGGTGCAAGTTTTTCCTGGATAGAGAAATTATTTAGGGATAAGTTACAACTTGATCGTTATTCTCAAGATTATAAACGTGAAATAGAAAATTTAACTAAACAAATAACCTCTGCGCCTCATAAAACAGATAATCTCACATTAGCGCCAGATGAAAACTTTATTAAATTTATTTATGAAGCTTTTAATTTAGTCCAGCATGATGAATATAAACTACAGGTGACTGGGATTGATCAAGAAATATTTGATGGCTTTGAAGCTAGTCTGGTTGAATACCTAGAAGCAGAGTTTAGTAAGTTTTCTGAACAACAGTTAGCTATTAAACTAGAAGATGCTTTAGAAGATATTTATAACTTAAAAATTGGACAAGACCCAAACTACAGTTTTAGTTTGACTCCTCATGTCTATTTCATGAAGTTTTTTTTAGAAAATGTCTATTGTGTATATTTAGCATGGTTTTTAATTTATCAGGATGGGTTACTACCGACGGAAGTAAAAATTCTTGATCTTGGTTCTGGTCCAGGAACAGTTGCTTATGGTTTAGCTTTATTTCTTCAAAGTGGTCTTAATTTTTTTCAAATTCCCCCAATTCATATATCCTATTACTCTTTAGAACAGCAAGATGGGTTTCAATTTAGAGGACTTCAGTTTTGGCGAAGATATATTGAGTCGCAGATAACCCCCATCAATACTTACTTTCGGTTGG
The DNA here is from genome assembly GCF_963896525.1 of Nodularia sp. LEGE 04288. Classification (NCBI taxonomy): domain Bacteria; kingdom Bacillati; phylum Cyanobacteriota; class Cyanophyceae; order Nostocales; family Nodulariaceae; genus Nodularia; species Nodularia sp. LEGE 04288. Next base: position 44,043 of record NZ_CAWQOY010000055.1, on the reverse strand, counting down.
TTACTGCTGACCTCTTTACTTGGAATTATCAAGCGGCTAATTTACCTCATGATTTTTTTGACTTCATTATCATTTCTCACTGCTTCTTTGCAGATAAAAATAAAAGAATACAAGTTCATAGTATTTATCAAGAAATCATTGCGAAAAGTTTAAAGTCTCAAGGTTATGTTCTGCTAATAATACAGGATAAGAAATTATTTAAGTTTTATAACTCTCAACAAAGTGACGATGTAGAACAGGAAAAAAATGTCGTTATCCAGTTTGTTTCTGATTTAGGTTTAAAGCTTGTGTGGTATAAATATTTAACATCTACCGATTCTCGCATCAATTACTCTGCTAGTAACTTCGCAAGATTTGCTAGGGAAAATTTACCTAAGCAATTGTATATGAATCGAATTATCCATAAATATTTTTCTCAAAATTATGATTCTAACTATACATTAGATGATTATGTGATTTTGGCACAAAAATAGATTTATAGCGGTTCTCACCTCAATGATGTAAAGGAAGTATTAATTAACCATAAAACTAATCCATACTCTGCGAACCTACCCTGCGGGAACGCCTCACGGCGAATGCGTTTAAACCTCATTCATTATCACCTCAATTTCAATGATTGTTAACAGTCCAATAGATAAAAGTTGGCATGGCAAACTTAATTTAGTTTATGCCGATCGCCTCAATAGTACCCAGTTAATTTACAGTCACAATCAAGCCCCCCTGAAGGTACAACGGCCTTTTTATCCAGAGGGTGCGAAAATTTGTCATAGTGTCATGTTACATACGGCTGGGGGTGTGGTGGGAGGCGATCGCCTATCCTCTAATATCCACCTCCAAGCCAATGCACAAGCTTTAATTACTACAGCCGCAGCTAGTAAGATATACGGTACTAACGGACTGCAAGCTAGGCAAAATATTGAGATTCAAGTTGATGCAGGTGCTTGTTTAGAATGGCTACCCCAAGAAACCATTGTCTTTAACGGGGCAATTTATCGGCAAGATTTACGGGTAGAATTAGCACCGGGAGGTAGTTGGTTAGGCTGGGAAATTACCCGATTTGGTCGGACTGCTAGAGGCGAAAAATTTTTACAGGGAGAATGGCGATCGCATACGGAAATTTGGCAACAAGGCGTACCATTGTGGATTGATCGCCAATACTTACCGGGTAACGAAGCAGTTTTTCACAGTCCTCACGGCTTGGCTGGACAACCAATTGCAGGTAGTCTGGTTTGGGTGGGAAGTGATATTTCTGCCGAATTCTTGGCAAAAGCACGGAGTTTATGGGATGGTTCTGGGGAAGTTGGTATGACTCGCTTACAAAATGGATTTTTGTGTCGATATCGTGGTGCTTCTACGTCTGAGGTGAGAAACTGGTTTACGGTTGTCTGGGAGTTGCTGCGAGTGGATTTTTTACATCGTGGTGGCTGTGTACCCAGAGTATGGCAGGTTTAAACGTACCGCCAAGAAGCCAAGAACGCCAAGAGGAACAGAAGAATGCAATTGACACCGCAGGAAAAAGATAAGTTATTGATTTTTACGGCTGCTTTGGTGGCTGAGAGGCGTAAAAATAGGGGTTTGAAGTTGAATTATCCAGAGGCGATCGCCTATATTTCGGCGGCGATTTTGGAAGGTGCGAGAGATGGACAAACTGTCGCAGAATTGATGAGTTATGGGACTACTCTGTTATCACGGGATGATGTGATGGAGGGTATCCCGGAAATGGTGCATGATGTGCAGGTGGAAGCAACTTTTCCTGATGGAACTAAGTTGGTAACTGTCCATAATCCGATTAGATAATTCTCACGCAAAGGCGCATTCGCCGAAGGCGTTCTCGAAGAGTAGGCGCAAAGGAAGAAAGAAGTATGATTCCAGGGGAAATAGTTACGCCAAATGGTGAAATTGAGTTAAATGCTGGTCGTTCTATTATTAAGTTATTGGTGGGAAATACAGGCGATCGCCCGATTCAAGTCGGTTCACATTTTCATTTTTATGAAGTGAATGCAGCATTGAATTTTGATCGGGAACAAGCGCGGGGAATGCGTCTTGATATTCCCGCAGGAACAGGTGTGAGGTTTGAACCAGGGGATGAGAAGGAAATTACTTTAGTACCTTTGGTTGGTAGTCGGCAAGTTTTCGGCTTTAATGGCAAAATCAATGGTTCATTATAGTTATGGAAATGAAATGGTATAATGAACCGCCTATTTGGAACTTCCAAGATGAGGCACTCTCAATTACTTCCGGGGCAAAAACAGATTTCTGGCGGGAAACTCACTACGGCTTTATTAGAGATAATGGTCACTTCTTATATGAAGAAATTAACGGTGACTTTGTTGCTGAAGTTAAAGTCACTGGACAATATCAAGACTTGTATGACCAAGCTGGTTTAATGGTGCGATTGGATGAATTGTATTGGTTGAAATGTGGCATTGAATTTGTTGATGGTGTCCAACAAGTGAGTGCTGTAGTGACCCGTAAATACTCAGATTGGTCTGTTGTCCCAATGCCACAAAATCCATCTGCAATTTGGATACGTGTAACTCGACGTGGTACTGCAATAGAGGTGCAATACTCTTTAGATGGGACTGAATATACAATGCTGAGGCTGGCATATCTCACTCCTGTGGAAACGGTAAGTGTCGGCGTGATGTGTGCCTCGCCTGATGGTAAAGGCTTTTCGATGAAGTTTGAAAAATTCCAAATTCGCAGTTTGTGAGGATTAGTTATGAGTTACCGCATGGATCGTCGGGCTTACGCAGAAACCTATGGTCCTACAGTAGGCGATCGCATCCGATTAGCAGACACAGAATTATTTATTGAAGTAGAACAAGACTTCACCACTTACGGCGACGAAGTGAAATTTGGTGGCGGAAAAGTCATCAGAGACGGAATGGGACAATCCCCCATTTCTAACGCCGATGGCGCAGTAGATTTAGTCATTACCAACGCCTTAATTCTCGATTGGTGGGGTGTTGTCAAAGCCGATATTGGCATTAAAGACGGCAAAATTTTCAAAATAGGTAAAGCCGGAAATCCCTATATTCAAGACAATATAGATATTATTATTGGCCCTGGAACTGAAGCTTTAGCAGGGGAAGGAATGATTCTCACTGCTGGCGGTATTGATAGCCATATTCATTTTATTTGTCCCCAACAAATTGAAGTGGCGATCGCCTCTGGAATTACTACCATGATTGGTGGTGGTACTGGACCCGCTACAGGAACCAATGCTACAACCTGCACTCCCGGACCCTGGAATATGCACCGGATGTTACAAGCTGCGGATGCTTTCCCTGTCAACTTAGGATTTATGGGTAAAGGTAACACCAGTCAACCCCAGGGACTTGTAGAACAAGTAGCCGCAGGTGCAATGGGGTTAAAACTACATGAAGACTGGGGAACTACCCCCGCTACTATTGATACTTGTCTGAGTGTTGCCGATGAGTATGATGTGCAAGTGGCAATTCATACCGATACCTTGAACGAAGCCGGATTTGTGGAAGATACCATTGCAGCTTTCAAGCATCGTGCTATCCATACTTACCACACCGAAGGCGCAGGCGGTGGACACGCACCAGACATTATTAAAGTTTGCGGACAAGCCAATGTTTTACCATCTTCCACCAACCCCACACGCCCTTACACCGTCAACACCCTAGAAGAACATCTAGATATGTTGATGGTATGTCATCACCTCGATTCCAGCATTCCCGAAGATGTGGCCTTTGCTGAGTCTCGCATTCGCCGAGAAACAATCGCGGCGGAAGATATTTTGCACGACTTAGGCGCGTTTAGTATGATTGCTTCTGACTCCCAAGCAATGGGGCGAGTTGGTGAAGTGATAATTCGCACATGGCAGACATCTCATAAAATGAAGGTGCAACGCGGAAGCCTTCCCGGAGATGGACTTGCAGATAATAATCGAGCTAAAAGATATGTTGCTAAATACACAATTAATCCAGCAATTACCCACGGAATTGCCCAGTATGTCGGTTCAGTAGAAGCGGGTAAACTTGCAGATTTATGTTTATGGCGACCAGCATTTTTTGGTGTCAAACCAGAAATAGTCATTAAAGGAGGAATGATTGCTTGGTCACAGATGGGTGATGCAAATGCTAGTATTCCCACACCCCAACCTGTGCATACAAGACCGATGTTTGGCAGTTTTGGCGGGGCGCGTCACGCCACATCTTTAACCTTTGTTTCCCAAGCGGCTTTAGAAAAAGAAATTCCCACTCAGTTAGGATTAAAAAAATCTGCTGTTGCTGTTTCCGGAACACGTCAAATCAGTAAACGAAATATGAAGCTAAATGATGCTTTACCACACATTGAAGTTGATCCAGAAACCTATCAAGTCAGGGCTGATGGTGAATTGCTGAGTTGTGAACCTGCGACTGTTTTACCAATGGCGCAAAGATACTTTTTGTTTTAGCCCATGACAGAACAATATACTGATTACGATAGTCCCTGGAAAGAAGTTATTGAGTTATACTTTCCCAGATTTCTAGAATTCTTTTTTCCCCTAGCTGATGCTGCTATCGATTGGACACGCCCCTATGAATTTCTGGATACAGAATTACAACAACTAGAACCTGATGCCGAAATTGGTCGGCGTTGGGTCGATAAAGTGGCAAAAGTTTGGCTACTTGACGGTCAAGAAGCTTGGGTATTAGTTCATGTAGAAGTTCAAGGTCAATATGACAGCAAATTTCCTGAACGGATATATACATATAATTACCGCTTGTTTGACCGCCATAAAAAGCCAGTGATTAGCTTGGCTGTTTTAGCAGATGAACAGGCGAATTGGCGACCTTCCAACTACAGCTATCAATTAGGGGGATGTCGGGTAAGTTTAGAGTTTCCCATCGCCAAACTTTTAGACTATGAACAAGTATGGGAAACTTTAGAACAAACTACCAATCCTTTTGGGATAATAGTAATGGCGCATCTCAAGACTAAAGCGACACAACGAAACCCAGAAAGTCGGTTACAGTGGAAATTAAGCTTAGTTAAACAGCTATTTCAACGGGGTTACAGTCGGGAAGAGGTTCTGGAATTATTTCGCTTTATTGATTGGGTGATGTTATTACCAGAAGAATTAGCACTGAGTTTTCAAACAGAATTGAGAAGTTACGAGGAGGCCAGTAGAATGCGGTACGTAACAAGTATTGAAAGGTTAGCAAAACAAGAAGGAATTATCCAAATGGGTCGAGATAATGTAATTGACATTCTCGAAACTCGCTTTGGACAAGTACCAGATTCTATTTTGTCTGTTGTCAATGGTATAGAAGACGCATCTGTACTAAAAATGCTGCTGAAAAGAGCGATCGCTATTTCTTCTACAGTAGAATTTCAGCAAGTTTTAGATGACCTAACTACTAGCGAATGATTGTAGATATACGTTTGTTTGAGAGTTAGTATCAAGGAACTAAACATAGTTAAAAAATTTCACTGCTACCAGAAATCACGATTGAGTTTAGCAAGGTTATACCTAACACTTTGCAATCCTTAGCAACTTTTCTCAACAGCCTGTGCTGCAAGAACCTATTATGTTGATGTTGTCCAGCCTAGTTAGATTGCCAATTACTTGAATACTGGTTAGAGATAATATTTTTATTAGTATTTCTGTTTTTTCTTCTTCGCTTAATATTACTGGACGTTTTCCATGTATCTTGTCTTCTATCTTCGATTTAAGGTCAGGTTTAAGTAACCCTAAATTAAATTCTACTCTATCGCTGTTATCAGAAATTGGCAAAAAAGAATACTCATCTTTTCTGTCAAACCATTGCCTGCTTACATAAGTGTATTTTCCCGTATGTTTGCCAAGAAAAGGGTACTTGAAATGTCTCTCCCATAGGTCAGATTTATTGTTTTCGTAATCCTTTTGAAACTCTTCAGGTATTCCTTGTTGGTTATCCGGCTACTTAGCAGCATGATCTACAACAAAAACTGTATCTGGCTGAATAATTCTTTTATTCGCAGCATCTCCACTACAGAAGAACAGATATGATCCTGCTTTGAGATAAGCCTTTTTTGAAACGGGTTTTCTTCGTAATTCTGTGGCATGACAGTATGAATAGAGCCACATTTGTGAAAATACAAATGGATCTTCATTCCCATGCGGTTGATCCACCCAAACAGAACCCTGCCAATCTGTGAGTTGGTTCTTAATCAAAGCTTTACCTTGGACTTCAGTTTTTTTCCTTGCGTAGTCAGGATGGAATATTAAATAATGTAGTGGCTTCATAGCTAAAATTCAAGAAACCTAATTATTATCCGATAAATTTGGGGCGATCTGCTTTGCAGCAGCGCTTCTCGATCGCACCAGCGCTGACTTGTAGCTAAAATCTTGACGATAAAAGTTATACACAAGCATAATATGATTGCCACAAGATCACTGACTTTCCTAAACCTCAGTACCCCATGAGTTCTCAATCTTCTCGCTTTGACAAAATTCTGGTTGTCGATGACTCTCCCGATAATGTGTTTTTGATCAAAACGATTTTGGAGGGAGAAGGCTACACCATTAGCACGGCAGAAAATGGAAGCAGCGCCTTAGCAGAACTGGAAAAATCACCTTGTGACTTGGTATTACTGGATTTGATGATGCCTGGAATGGATGGGTACGAAGTCACCAGACGCATTCGAGGAGATACGAAGTTTCAGCCATATATCCCCATTCTGCTAATTACAGCCCACGATGCACCCAACGTCGCTAAAGGGCTAGACTTGGGCGCTGATGATTTTATCCGTAAACCTGTAACAGTCGATGAATTATTGGCAAGGGTGCGATCGCTTTTACGGATGAAGCGTAGTATGGATGAACGTGATGAAATTGCCCGCCAGCGCCAAGATTTTGTTTCTCGCCTCACCCACGATTTACGCACACCTTTAGTAGCAGCTGACCGAATGTTGATGCTTTTCCAGCAGGGTGCGTTGGGAACCTTATCGCCGCAAATGGAAGAAGTGATTACCATCATGGCTCGCAGTAATCTTAACCTGCTATCGATGGTGAATACTTTATTAGAAGTTTACCGCTTTGAGGCTGGTCGCAAAACCCTGGTATTTCAAGAAGTTGATTTAATTCAGTTGTTAAAAGAGTTGGTTGGGGAACTGACTCCCTTAGCACAAGACAAAACATTATCTCTCAAGCTGGATTTGTCTGAAGATTCAACCACAGCGATGATAATGGGCGATCGCTTAGAACTGCATCGTTTATTTACAAATTTAATCGGTAATGCCATCAAATTTACTGAATCTGGCTCAGTCAGTATCCGGTTTAGCACGGAGAGCGAAAGTAACAAAATTAACTCTGACTACATTAGTATAGAAGTAGCGGATACAGGAATTGGTATTCCGCCTGAAGAAATAGAAACGTTATTTGAACGATTTCGGCAAGGAAGTCACAAAACTTCTGGTAGTGGCTTAGGATTGTACCTTTCTCGCCGCATCGTCGAGGCACATCACGGTAATATCCTGGTAAATTCCGAGTTAGGTAAAGGTAGTGTGTTTATCATTATTTTACCCATGAAACAGTAAAGAAACACAATGATAAATTATGATTTTTCCAACTAAAAAGTTAGCTAATTTGTAATTTATCATTTTTTTCATACATATTACTTAACTATTAATTAGTACGAAATTAATATTTACAACACTTTAGAAGTAAATGTAGTAAACCTCTTAATTTTATCAATATTGTGGGGGAGGGCAAAGATGCCCGCTCTTGTCTATTTGACTAAGATGATGTAAATATTTTGTTATAGTAACACTAGCACTTAAAAAATTACAGAATATAAAATATGATTACTAATGAATTATCAGATGTGGCTGCAATTATCGGAAAGCAGCGCGAATTTTTTCAGACTGGTAAAACCAAAGATATTACTTTTCGCCTGGCACAACTCAAAATTCTCAAACAGGCAATAGTTGAGAATAAACAATCAATCATTGAAGCACTACAAGCAGATTTACAGAAACCAGAATTCGAGACTTATGCTACAGAAATTGGTGTAGTCAATGAAATCGACGACGCTATCAAACATCTCAAGAATTGGACAAAGCCAAAAAAAGCAGCAGTTCCCTGGAAGTTTTTTCCATACTCAGCCAAAATTTATGCAGAACCGTTAGGAGTTATTTTAATTATAGGCCCTTGGAATTATCCCTTGCAGCTAATTATCTCACCATTAATAGGTGCGATCGCGGCGGGAAATTGTACAATTCTCAAACCTTCAGAAATTGCCCCTCATACTTCCAGTTTTGTAGCTCAAGTAATTGGCAAATATTTTCACCCAGATTATATTGCTGTAGTAGAAGGAGGTGTAGGAACAAGTCAAAAACTTCTAGCAGAAAAATTTGACCATATCTTTTTTACTGGTGGTACATCTGTGGGCAAAATTGTTATGGAAGCAGCCGCCAAACACCTCACACCAGTCACTTTAGAATTAGGTGGCAAAAGTCCTTGTATTATCGATAATCAAATTAATTTAGAATACACTGCCAGACGCATTGTTTGGGGTAAATTTATCAATGCTGGACAAACTTGTATTGCGCCTGATTACCTTTTAGTTGATCAAAAAATCAAGCAAGATTTGATAAATAGCATGAAAAAATGCCTCCAAGAATTTTATGGAAATAATCCGGCAACCAGTCCAGATTATGCTAGAATTATCAGCCAAAGACAGTTTGATAGATTGGCTAACCTCATCCAAGATGGGGAAATTATTATTGGCGGAGAAACCAAGCCTGAAGAACGTTATATTGCTCCTACCTTACTTGACCATGTTTCTTTAACTGATCCTGTCATGCAAGAGGAAATCTTTGGCCCCATCTTGCCGATAATTGCATATACAGATATCACAGAAGCGATCGCCTTAATTAACTCTCAGCCAAAACCCTTAGCTTTATACTTATTTACTCAAAATAAGAACCTGCAAAAGCGAGTATTGCAGGAAACCTCATCGGGTGGAGTGTGTTTCAACGACACAGTTATGCAAGTGGGTGTCTCATCTTTACCTTTTGGTGGTGTAGGTGATAGTGGAATTGGTAGCTATCACGGTAAAGCCAGTTTTGACACCTTTTCACATTACAAAAGTGTGTTGAAAAATTACTTCTGGCTAGATTTAAACTGGCGTTATGCTCCCTACAAAGACAAGTTATCTACATTGAAGCGAATTATTGGCTAAAGCCCAAAACCACTGCTATAACGCTCCTGCTGCCAAGGTTCACCACGGCGGTGGTAGCCATTCCGCTCCCAAAAACCCAGTTCTTCCCCAGTCAGAAACTCCAAACCATTAATCCATTCAGTAAGGTTACCGCGTCTGGGCGCGACCAGGCGGTATGGTCACCTACTAACAACAGACGTTCCTGCGTTGGCACCTGTTTGATGTATAACTGCATCAACTTTTGTCGCTGTGGTCTGCTATCTTGTAATGCTTCATAGATCCTTGGCCACTTCCGTCTAAATACTGGTGATAGCGATAAATCTGCCAAACTGTAGGCGTTACGAGTCAGCAATATTGCATCCATTAGTTCAAAAGTTACATCATGCGCTCTACCTAAGTGGTTGTACGCTGCTTGACGGAATTCTTTTAGTTTGGCACATTTCATATTGGCAGATGAGAGTTGGTAGTTCTGCTCTCAGTTTCTGCTAATAGGGGGCTTGTGTTCAATCACACCCCTTCTTTTTTCCTTTGAATTCAGCTATTTAGTCTAAACTCCAGCTTCTAGCAGGACATAACAAATCGCGTTTAGGACGGACAACATATAGACTTCACGCTTGCGTCCACCTTTTTTGCTTCTGGAATCATCTTACTGATAAATTTATATTGGGCATCAGTCAAATTACTGTGGTATGCTTTACTAATGTTACTCTCTCAGTGCTGTATTCTTTCTATTCACAGCTTACATTGAGAAAGCTTTTTTACAACCTGACCGACTTTTCAAACACCCTCTAAGTGCTATGAGGCTTATAGAGTATGTCTTGTAGCTGATTTCGCCCCCCGTCAGATGTACTGGATAAATCAAAAACTAAGTTTTTGCTAGTGAAAGGTAATAAAGAGGCGTTGAAGTCAGCAGGTAAGAAAAAGTAGTTAGTGGGACAATTTTACACTTTTAGAAAAAAATGAACAATAAAAAACTGATACTTTTCTCCACAACTAATTTGCAGAAAATTTTAACAATTACAGGAATAGCTATGCTCACCTCGTCTGTTTATTTAGGTGATGCTCAAGCTCAATCTCTTGCTAACAGTAGAAGTGTATTAATAGCTCAAAATCTAGGGGGAATAGTCCGCAAAATCCCCCTAGAAGAAGTAGCACTTCCAGCCATGTCTTCAGCAAAGACAGCGACCAATGCTGTTTTTAACCAAGCCCGAATTGAATTGAAGTCAGATGGTTCCTTAATATACATACTCAGAGGTCAAAACCAACAAGGCTTTGAAGTTGAAGTACAAGTTACTCCCAGTGGCACTCTGATTCAAGTTGACGAACAAATAGAGTCTAGTGGAGTTCCTGAAATTGCTGTAAAAGCTTTCCAAAAATGGGCTCCAAATGACCCACTGATCAGCACTTGGCGGAGTACCCGTCTTGGCGAATTTTTCTATCAATTTGTTATTCGAGATTTTTGGTTAGAAATTGCTGCTGATGGTAATAAAATCGTCATTTACCGCAAAAAAATTAATATTTAGCAAATCAACAGTCAAAATATGCAATTCGGCGACACAGAGTAATGAAGACATTCATAATCAGTAATTGGCAGAAAATTGTCGCGGCCACACTAACTGCAACAACAATTTTTTACACTACTAATGCTGCATCTGCCCAATTACTTAAGGGTGGTGGGGCTGCTTTTTCGGAACCTCTTTATCAGCGCTATAGCGCAGAATACGAACGGGAAACAGGCATCAAATTCCAATACACTGCTGTTGGCAGTGGTGGTGGCGTTCGTTTGTTCACGAATCAAACTGTGGATATTGGAGGTACTACTTTAATTCCTACCCCAATTGAGAAAAATCAAATGCAAGATGGGTTGCTAATGGTACCAACAGGGGGAGGGGCAATAGCCATTGTTTATAATCTTGAAGATGTGACTTACAATGTCAAGTTATCTCGTGAACAACTGGCAAAAATATTTACAGGTCAAATTTCCAATTGGAACCAAGTTGATTCCCGTTTTCCTAACAAAAAGATTCAAGTTATAGTTCAATCTGACGGTAGCGGTACTACCTTGACTCTCACTAGGTACCTGCGAAAAATTACGGGTGGAAAGATAGAAGCTAGTCGGACACCTAATTGGGGATTTCAGGTTTTCGCTACCGTTCCTCAAGATAGTTCAGTGGCTGGAGAAGTACGTAGAATTGATGGTGCGATTGGCTATATTCAAACAAGCTTTGCTCGTCAGAACAATTTGTCTACAGCTAGGATTGAAAATCGGGCTGGTCGTTACGTGGAACCAACTTTGGCAGAGACGGAAAAAGCCCTAGCAAATATAAAGTTTAACGATGACTTCACGACTGAAGATATTGATGACCCAGAAGATGGCTATCCATTGGTTAGTTTGAGTTGGCTGCTGTTTTCTGAAAAGTATAACAACGAAACTCTTGTCCAAACCAATAAGAACTTGTTGACATGGATTTTAACTAAAGGTCAAGAGTTAAATCGAGAGCTAGGGTACACGAAAATTCCAGAAGATGTAGCTAATAAAGTGATTGAAACTGCCAATAATGAATTGAAGGTTCGTCCTTAATTAAAAAGACTGGTTATTTATTGCCTGTGAGACAAAAAGCAGAAATTATGAGCAAATCAGGGGCGTTATTACCTTTGAATTTAGTAATACTGGGTTGTAACTTATTAGTATTACAGCCGGTATTGGCGCAAGCAAATCCTGTGAATACTCCATTACCCGAAATTAAAATAAATGCAACGGCAAACTTGCTAGAGAATAATGAGGCTACTTCACTTAGTGAATTGGCAGCTAATTCTGATGTGATAGTTAGATCAACTGACAAAGTTGTTACGACTAATCAATCTAGAAATCCATCATCTGTAACAACTTTCAACTCAAGTGATTTTGGGGAAGAATCCCTGGGTAATTTCAATTTCTTTTCCAGCACTTTGGGAAACCAAGTATCTTCCGATAATCAGCTTCCCTCAATCAATTCTGATGATCAACTTAAAATCCCAGAAATTCCTACTAACCAATTACAGCCACCCCAATTATATAGCCAACCACCAGATGCGATGACGGAAGTTACCAGGGTTGAAGATTTACGAGATGTTCTTCCTGGGGATTGGGCTTATGAAGCACTGCAAAGCTTGGTAGAAAAATATCGTTGCATTATTGGTTCTGAGAAAGCTACTTTTGAGGGTAATCGTGCTATAAACCGTTATGAATTTGCTGCTGCTTTTAATACTTGCTTGATCAAGATGGGACGTATAATATACAGCTTGAACAATATACACCCTAATCAAGAAGACTTAGTAGTTGTAAAAAGGCTACAAGCAGATTTTGCTACAGAACTGAAAACCCTCACCACTAGAATAGATGACTTAGAACAGCGAGTAGCCTTTGTTGACGACCATCAGTTTAGCACTACTACAGTTCTTCGGGGGTTTGTAGATTTTAATTTCATTAGTGCTTTTGGGGACAAGAAAGCTGTTGCTTCTGGGAGTAATCCCAGGGAAGACTTGAATGAAAATCCTACTTTATCAGCGTGGGTAAATCTCAATTTTGATACCAGTTTTACAGGTAAAGACCGATTGCGTACTAATATTCTAGCTGGAAATGTCAGTAATTTTGGTAACAGTGTGACTGGAACAGAGATGACTCGCCTGATTGGTGCTGTTAATACTGCTAACAATGTTGCACTAGGTTCGTTGTTTTATGAGTTCCCTATCGGGGGTACACGCGGTAAGATTGCGATCGCATCTGTTGCAGACTTTCCCACTCGCATTTTTCCTGCCCTTAATCCTGTTGCTCCTATTTCCAATTTTGGCGCTCAAAGTCCGATCTATTCGTTTGCTTTTGGTACAGGTGCTATAGTTTACTATAACTTCACCGATAAAATTGCTGCTGGTGTCAGTTATTTAACTACTTCTGGTAACAATCCATTTGAAGGACTGTTTGGTGGTCAATCTACTGCTTTAGGTCAGGTAACTTATACTCCATCGAATAAGTTAGCGATCGCTTTTACCTATGGTCATTACTACGCTTTAACACCTAATGTAACTGGGAGTAAGGGTAGTAGATTTGCTCAGTTACCTTTTGGAGGCAGTACGGCGACTTCCGCCAACGCTTATGGTTTACAGTCTACTTATAAATTGAGCAATAAGTTGATTTTAGGTGGTTGGGTTAGCTATTTCAATGCTCAGGCCGAGTCTTCACCTAGCATTAATGGTTTCGATGGTTCAATTGGAGCTAATGCTGACATTTGGAGTTGGGCAATTACTGCGGCAGTGCCAGATTTGGGTAAGTTAGGTAGCCAGTTAAATTTTGTCTTGGGTATGCCCCCGAAGGTTACAAGTAATGATATTTCTGCTCGTTTAGATAGAGATACTTCGATGCATTTTGAGCTATCTTATCGCTATCGAGTGAGTAATAGAGTTTTTCTTACTCCGGGAGTTTTGTTGATTACTAATCCTGAACATAATGCAGCCAATGACAATATTTGGATTGGATTATTGCGAACTACTTTTACATTTTAATTAAAACCCATCTCCAGAATATCAAGAGCAGTTTTGGCAACTTATAGCTAAGAGGGTGTTTGAAAAGTCGGTCAGGATGTAAAAATGCTCTCTCAGTGTAAGCTGTTGATTCATTTAGCACTTTTCAAGGCGTTGCTCATTTGGTTTCTGAAAAAATTTTCATGCCGTACTCTCATGAAAATAAGTTTTTTATACCTCAAATTGCTTGATCATCATTGGTGAGTAATGGGTAACGGGTTTCCCCAATTACTCATTACCCTTTTTTTATCAACCCGATTAAGCTTTTGCCGACTACCGATGATTGATAATGCAATCAGAAAAGCCAAAAAAAAGCGCTTATACAGTATTGCTAAATCTGGCAGGGGGCTTTTTCTAACAAGGGAATTATGATTCGGTTTCCTCTTCTTCAGTGGTGGGATAGACAAAGGTAGAACGTCCAGTCAAAATTGACTTGCCGAGAGAAAGAGCCTTTTGAGCTTCAACAACAGCTTTATGTCTCCAGGTGGCTCGACGTTTATCTCGTTTGGATTTGGATGTTTTCTTCTTAGGGACAGCCATAGTAGCGGATATCGCAATTCTTGACAACCTTCCTATTCTAAGTCATCAATTCAACTTTATAGATGGGGATTGGTGATTGGGAAGAGGCAGAGGTGCAGGGGGCAGGGGAGAAGATCAAAGGAAAGGTTGTTAAGCAACCGGGAGTGTCAAGTAATTTCAAACTCCCCCCTGCTCCCTGCTCCCCGCACCCCTGCCTCTTTCCCCCCACTCCCTATTTCCTACTTGGCGGCTGGGGGAATCATCGTGGTTGGTTGGTTTGCGTTGGGAATTGCTGGTTTTGTGTCAAACAAGAGGAGCGATCTCGCTGTTTTGAAGTAAGTTGCCCAACGTTGGGAGTCGGGGCGGGTGCGCCATTGCTGGCGACTAACTTCTAAGGCTAAAACGGGTGCGATCGCACCATAACTTTCTACGGTGACGATCACTGAAACATCTGTAGCTAATATATCTTTGTCAAAGCTCCGTTGAGCAGCTGCCCTGGAAACCGCTTCGGCTCTCCGGAGGATGTTTTCATAGCTTTCATCTGCCATGCGCTCAATCTTCAGGTTAACTCTAGCGGTATAAGCGCGAACTACTTGGGGTGCGATCGCTTCTGTTAATATCCATACAGAAATCGGCGAAACAAGTAAAACAATTAACGGAAATATCCGGATCTTTTTGGCAATTTGGCCAATAAATGGAAAGGGAATGATCAATGATCGTTGATGAGCAATACTCTTGGTCATAATCTCATAACTCCTTAGTGATGATTTGTAATTGGAATTTTACTAAGCATGATTATCTAAGTTTACTGTAATAAATACTGCTTATAATTCAGTAACTCGATAATATTCTCCGAAGACCATAAGACATAGGTTAGCTTTGTTTTTTCAGCAAAGCCAACCGCAATTTTAGGCAAGAAAACAACAACCTACAAAGAGCGGGATGGCAAATTACTGGGCGATTACAATTGGCATCAATCAATATCAGTTATTTCAACCCTTACGTTGCGCTCAAGCTGATGCTGAGGTGCTAAATAATTTTTTGGTTCAAGAAGGCGGTTTGGCACAGCAACGCTGTTTGTTGATGACTGCTTCTTCCCCACCAATTGGGGATAGATCCACCTATCCCACCAAGCAAAATATTCTCCTATTGCTGGAGCATTTGACAGCAGGTTGTTGGCAACCACAAGACCATCTCTGGTTATTCTTTAGCGGTTATGGGGTCAGTTACAAGGGCAAAGATTACTTAATGCCAGTGGAAGGAAATCCGCAATTGGTCGAAGAAACTGGCATAGAAGTGCGATCGCTCATGCAAAATCTCCAATTGGCTGAAATTAATACACTGCTACTGCTTGATATCAACCGTGCTTTTGGCACACAAGCAGATAGTCCCGTTGGCCCAGAAACCATAGAAATTGCCAAAAAACTACAAATAGCAGCAATTCTTTCTTGCCAATCCGAGGAATTCTCCCATGAAAGTAGCGAACTAGGTCACGGATTCTTCACAGCCGCATTATTAGAAGCTTTGCGTTCTGGTAATGCCAGTAACTTGACTGATCTAGACAGCTATTTAAGTGTTCTCACCCCAG
Source organism: Nodularia sp. LEGE 04288 (assembly GCF_963896525.1). Classification (NCBI taxonomy): domain Bacteria; kingdom Bacillati; phylum Cyanobacteriota; class Cyanophyceae; order Nostocales; family Nodulariaceae; genus Nodularia; species Nodularia sp. LEGE 04288. The sequence goes on along the minus strand of NZ_CAWQOY010000055.1, from coordinate 28,218 downwards.
AATTATGTCAACACTATTGGCGACCTACACAAAACCCTGTCACGATATTTCCAGCGAAACCACAAGCAATATTGCCACAGTTAGAGGTGCCAAGCTACAAGGAATTAGTTCCCAGCACCATAGAACCAGAACCCAGTGGAGTCGGAGCCGTTATTTTTCCAGATGAAACCTTTGCGGTGGCACTGACAGCGCCTTCTCTGGGCGCAACAACCCCCAATAATTTTACCCAGAAGCAAAACGCAAGTATCTGGGCAGCAGCCCAAGGTGTAGAAACTACCCTGGGTGGTAAATCCCCGTCGGTGAATTTTTCCAACTTCATCCCAGCCATTGGCCAGTTAGAAGAACAACAACTCTCTGGCTTGGCTAAAAAGCAGTACCTCAACCAACAAAACCCACTCAACAAGCAAATGGCTACAGGGGGAAGGTTCATCCCCAATGCGCCTCAACCTGATGCTTCTCGCCGGAGTGAGAATCAAGTAGATACCTCATTGTGGAAACAATTTTTATTTTGGGGTGGTGGCACTATGTTGGTAGTAGCTTTAATTTCTGTAGTTATTCTCCGCAATCAGGCGATGCTTTTACAAGGTAAAGGAATATCACGCCCATCACCCATTACTGCTACCCCTGAGCTAACTCCTTCCACTCCTTCCGAGACATCACCAATAACTCCTCCCGCTAAAAACCAATCGAGCGCCCAAATCGCCTCTAATTCTGAGTCGAAAAAGCGGAGTCAAGCAGTTTTAGATTTAGCGAAAATGTCTCTGAGAGAAACTCAAGCTAGTGATCTGAGCAAGGCGATCGCCACTGCTAGTAAAATTCAACCAGATCAACCACTCTACGAACAAGCTCAGGACAATATTAAAATTTGGAGTCGGATGATTCTAGATTTAGCAGAAGGTCGTGCCAAGCAAAAAGAATATACAAATGCCATTGCGGCGGCTCAATTAGTTTCCTCAGACCAACCCCTTTATCTGCAAGCACAAGCAGCAATTAGCCAATGGCAGTTAGAAGCTCAACAATATGTGGGTAATCAAACTGTTTTAGATGCAGCTCAGTCCTTAATTATCCCAGGACAAGCATCAACTTATAATCGTGCCATTGAAGTCGCTAGAAGAGTACCACCGGGTCAACCAGGATTTGATAGCGCCGAAAAATCCATTAATGAATGGAGTGAAAAAATTTTGGAACTGGCGAAGAATCGAGCTGACCAAGGCAATATCACAGCCGCAATTGAAACGGCTACTTTAGTCCCAGAGGTGACAGCAGTTTACGAAGACGCTCAAGAAGCCATCCAAAAATGGCAAAGCAGAAAAATTGTCAATTAAAAAAAGTTAGGAGTGAATAATCAACTCCTAACCCTCTTGAGCATAAATAAATTTAGTTCCTCAGAACTCTTTTGGCAGGGAAGTTACAAATCCCCCCTGCTCCCTTGTCTCTTCGGTCAACACTCAGTATTAGCAGTACTGTGATATATCTTCACCACATTCATCGGCAAGATAGCACAGCGCTCGGAACCGTAAACCAACCACTTCTTCAAACAAGGGATTGAGTTTACACATAGGCGGAATGTGAAATAGCGTTTTGCCGAATAATTTGACATCGCGCTCAAAGGGACATTGAGCCGGAATCAGTTTGCACAAGCGGTGAGCTAGTTGACGATTATTAATGTGAATATTTTCTATCCTCTGCCGCAGGGGTTGGAGAAAATCACCCTGAGACTGAGGAGCCGAATGGTGTAGCTGAGTTACAGGAGCTTGACTAGTCTCTGTTTGATTAATCGATACCCAGCTTGCCAAAAAAAACCTTTTTGTGGTATTGTCAAATACCTTCATGATTAAGCCTCTGTATTAATGAGGGTATTCATCTTGCTGATGAATGTATACAACGTGGCAATTACCTTTACCGGAAAAATGCTTTCCTGACTGAGTTACAATAGGTGTTACCGTAGCCGCTGATGTCAGAATCTAATTTATTACTACATCAAGTTAATCGCAATTTCGCAGTATTGGTAGTGTAATAATCTAATCTTATTGATAACTTCACATACTTTAAATTTTACTAAAGTCATCTGTCATTGGACAGGTTCCCATGTAATCGTTACACAATTTAATATAACAAAATTCTATAGATATTTTCAGTAAGTATAAATATCATAAATGCAAATATTAGTTGTAATAGCTGAATATTGGAGGATTTTAGCGCCCTATGTTCAGATATTGGGTTTGGCGATGGCTGGGAAAAGAATGTGATGATCCAGCAATTTGCAATTTATGGAGTATTGGGGCTAACTTACTTGGGTTTGGCGTTAGGTTATATCCCTGGGTTACGGATGAACCGAGCCACTATTGCTTTAGTCGGCTCTGCCTTTTTAATTGCGCTGGGGGCGTTGAATTTACAGGAAGCATGGCTAGCGATTGATGCCAAGACGATTGTGTTTCTGTTGAGCATGATGGTAGTGAACGCTAACCTATTTTATGCAGGTTTTTTTGGGCGATCGCTCTCCATCCTCTTAAGTCTGACTCGTAGTCCTTTAGGCTTATTGATAGCCTTAACATTTGGCAGTGGAATTTTGTCAGCTTTTTTTCTCAATGACACTTTAGCACTGATTTTCACACCTTTAACCTTGAGTTTGACTCAAACTTTAGGTTTAAATCCGATACCTTATTTACTGGCGATCGCAGCTGCAACTAATATAGGTTCTGTCGCTACCCTTAGCGGTAATCCCCAAAACATTCTCATTGGTTCATTTTCCGGCATATCCTACTTAGACTTTGCCCAAGCATTAGCACCAATAGCCGTAGCAGGCTTATTCATTCAAGTGGCATTACTGTGGTTACTTTATCCAGATGTGCGCTCAACCCAACCCTGTGAGATGTTAGTTAGAGGGAAAGAACGGATTTTTCGACCGTTATTCAATAAAACCTTAGTGATCACCATTGGCTTACTGATTGCCTTTGCTATCGGCTTACCATTAGCAGAGTCTGCATTAATAGCTGCGAGTTTGTTACTCATCACTCGGAGGCTGAAACCACAGCGCATTTTAAGTAAATTAGATGGAAATTTGCTGCTGATGTTTTCTGGGTTATTTATCTTAACTAAAGTTATCCAGAATTTGAATTTGCTACAGCCATTTACAAATGTAGTGAGTATTCCGGTTGGATTAGTAGGAATCACAGTGATTTTGTCTAATCTAATTTCTAATGTTCCCACTGTCCTCTTACTGGAACCCTTAATACCTAGAGATAATACTCAGTTATGGCTGTTACTGGCTGCATCATCAACCCTAGCAGGCAATTTAACTTTATTTGGTGCAGTTGCAAATCTCATAGTTGTAGAAGCAACTGCTGAGTTAGGCTACAGGCTAACTTTTTGGGAACATCTCCGCTTTGGAGTCCCACTAACAGTTTGTACTCTATCTATATTATATCTCTGGGTAAGGTGACTGGGATTTCGCAGTTTCTTCGCCCGTACTGCCTACTCCCAACTCTCTAAGACTTTTTGGCGATCGCTCAACATTCCTAACACCAAGATTGTTCTCCCGGAGGATTGTGTAGTAAAACTCACAACTAAATCACTTATAAAAGCCAAAAACCCCGATTTATTCAAGAAACCAGGGTGATAAATTCTATTCGTAGGGTAGGTTAGGACGGTAGTCCGTAACCCACCACAAACTTAACTCAGCACTTTGATTAAGATGCTACTTGCGCTGTAGTGCGAGTCCGCCGTCTTCTACCATCGGAAACTTTTGCAGGTGGTTCTTCAGCAATTTGCATCAACAAAGTCACAGTTGGTTGACATTGCAATTCTCGGCGGATAGAACGTTGCAATTCCCGCTCTAAAGTCCCTTGCAATCCACCCCAATCTACTTCTGATTTTTCGCCTTCACGAATTTGGGCAAATTCTGACCAACGGACACTGAGCATTTCTTCCATACGCTGTTGTACCCATTTTTGCACAAGCGATCGCTCTACATTGGTAACTACACCTCGCAGATGAGTTTCGACTTTAGCCATCAGTTGACCATTCCAATCAATAGCAGCAGCGATGGTAACAATGCCTTCTTCTGACATCCGTTGTCGTTCTTCTAAGACATTGGCGCTGACCATACCAGAACTTGTAGTATCCACCAGTTCGATGCCAGATGCGACTTTACCAGCAACACGGATAGATTCTTCAGTGAGTTCTACGATGTTACCATTTTCGATAATCACCATATTTTCGGCAGGAATGCCCATACTTTGAGCCGTTTGCGAGTGCTTCACTAGCATTCGATGTTCGCCGTGAAATGGCACAAAGAACTTGGGACGAGTTAAAGCTATCATCAGTTTTTGGTCTTCCTGACAGCCGTGACCAGAAACGTGAATTCCTTTGTCTTTTCCATAGACCACGTTTGCTCCCTGAATCATCAACTTATCGATGGTGTTGACCACAGCGATAGTATTCCCAGGAATCGGGTTCGCAGAGAATAGTACCGTATCTCCTGGACGAATTTTGATTTGGGAATGTTCTTTGTTGGCAATGCGGGTCATGGCTGCCATTGTTTCACCCTGAGAGCCAGTAGTCAAAATCAGTACCTTTTCATCTGGCATATTCCGGACTGCGTGCAATGGATGGAAGATACTATCATCACACTTGATGTAACCCAGATTGCGGGCATGAGCAATCAAATTCAGCATCGAACGACCCACAACCGACACCACACGTTTATGCTTCTGCGCCAACTGCAAAATCATGTTGATGCGATGCACGCTGGAAGAAAAGGTGGTAACAAATAAGCGCCCAGTAGCTTTACCAAATTCCCGGTCTAGGTTGGGGAAAACAGAACGTTCTGAAGGGGTAAATCCTGGTACTTCGGCGTTAGTTGAATCACTCAACAAGCAAAGTACACCTCGTTCACCGTGTTCTGCTAGCCTTTGTAAGTCGTAGTGTTCGCCATCTACAGGTGTATGGTCAATTTTAAAGTCTCCTGTGTGGATGACTACACCTAGAGGTGTATGAATAGCCACGGTAAAGCTATCGGCAATGGAATGAGTATTGCGGATAAATTCTGCAAAGAAATGTTGACCAATGCGGACTACATCACGGGGTTTAACTGATCTTAACTCGGTGCGATCGCGTACCCCTGCTTCTTCCAATTTACCTTCTAGCATCGCCATTGCCAGTCTGGGGCCATGAATCACAGGAATATCAAATTGCTTGAGGTGAAAAGCGATACCGCCGATATGGTCTTCATGACCGTGGGTGACGATCATGCCTTTAATCTTATGGCGATTTTCCCGGAGATAAGTTGTATCTGGCAGGACAATATTTACCCCTAGCATTCCTTTTGTCGGAAAGGCTAATCCCGCATCGAGAAGAACAATTTCGTCTTCGTACTCAAAAACACAGGTATTTTTGCCAATCTCGTGCAAACCACCCAACGGAATAATTTTGAGGGCAGATTTAGTTTCGTTATTTACCATTGTTTCTTTGGATTGTTGTTGGTTTTTCAGCTTTAATAAATTCAAATTTACCTATCTTGTGATGAAAGTGAATACTACTTTTTGATGGGAAATTAGCTAAAATTTCCCTTGAGATGTTAAGTTATTCCTTTAATAAAAGGATTTCACATATATAACTCTTCTCATATTAATCAAATACAGACTTATCTTATTTATGTACATCTGTGTTTATCTGTGGTTCTTTAAATCTCATACCTTACTCAACTACAAAATCAGATATTTATCACAGTTTCAGCATCGGAATTTCAAGTCCAAACCAGTTGAAATTTCTCCCATTGTTGATCTACATCCTTAGCAACCACAAGTTGCAGTCTAGATTAAATCAAGTTTTTCCAGTACCGCCTTTAACTTATCAGTAACATCTGAGTCAGCTTCGCATAGCGGTAGACGAGTGGAACCGACCTCCCAACCTTGAAGTTTCAGCGCTTGTTTGACTGGAATGGGATTTGTAGTTAAAAATAAAGTTTTAAACAACGGAAATAGCTGTAGATGAATTTCGCTGGCCGTGGCGATTTTTCCCGCAGTAAAAGCTTGGATCATCTGCTGTAGTTGATTGCCTACCAGATGAGAAGCCACACTCACGACCCCGGTTGCCCCGATTGCTAACAAGGGCAAGGTTAAAGAATCATCTCCAGAGTAAATCTGGAATTCTTTTGGTGTTAAGCGGCGGATTTCACTCGCCTGGTCTAAATTTCCAGTAGCTTCTTTGATGCCAACAATATTGTTAATTTCCGCTAACCGGGCAACAGTATCTGGACTGAGATTCTGTCCGGTACGTCCAGGGACATTGTATAACAGTAATGGTAGTTCTGGACAAGCTTGGGCGATCGCTTGAAAGTGCTGGTAGAGACCTGCTTGTGGCGGTTTGTTGTAATAAGGTACAACTTGTAATGAACCATGTACTCCTATTCTAGCAGCTTTTTGAGTCGCTGAGATCGCTTCTTTGGTGGAATTAGAACCACATCCTGCGATCACCTTGGCTTTTCCGGCCACGGCCTGTAATACTTCCACAAACAGCTGATATTCCTCGTCCCAACTTAGGGTAGGGGATTCTCCTGTTGTGCCACATACTACTAATGTATCTGTACCGTTGTTAGCTAGATGTGCTGCTAGTTCTGCCGCTACATCATAGTTGACACTACCGTCAGCTTTGAACGGCGTAATCATAGCGGTTAAAACTCTGCCAAATTCTCCCACCCTGTTTCTACTCCTAATTAGCCTCTTGGTTTTTGATATCTTGGTGGTGTTCTATTTTCATAACCTATTAGTCAATTTGTTTCAAGGTTACTACACAGATATTGATTTTTATATATCTTCCTAGTGAAAAATACCTGAAATCTAATTGGCGATTATTTCTCACTAGAAACGTATGCTTTTGCTGGTTTTAGGAGATTTTTTTCTACCAATAACTCGGCAATTTGGACTGCATTTAACGCCGCGCCTTTACGGATTTGGTCACCAGAAAGCCAAAGTTCCAAGCCACAGGGATGAGAGATATCTTGACGAATTCTACCCACTAAAACGTCGTCCTGACCGGTGGCTTCCATAGGCATGGGAAAGTAATTATTTTCCCAATCTTCGATTAATTTTACTCCAGGAGAGCGACTTAAAATTTCTCTAGCGGTATCTGCACTAAAGGGATTTTCAAATTCTAGATTAATGGCTTCGGAATGGGCGCGAAGTACGGGAACCCGTATACAAGTAGCAGTAATTCTAATTTGTTGGTCGCCAAAAATTTTGCGGGTTTCGTTGACCATTTTCATTTCTTCTTCACAGTAACCCAAATCGTTTAAGGGAGAGTTATGTGGGAATAAGTTAAACGCCAAGGGGTAAGGCAAGACTTCGGCTACTGGTTGCTGTCCTTGTAATATGGCGCTGGCTTGGGTTTTGACTTCTGCCATTGCTTTAGCACCAGCCCCACTCGCTGATTGATAGGTGGAAACCACAATCCGTTTGATGGGGCTAATTTGATGCAGAGGCCAAATAGCCACGCTCATCAAGATTGTTGTGCAGTTGGGGTTGGAAATAATACCGGTGTGGTTAGCAGCCGCTAAAGGGTTTACCTCTGGTACGACTAAGGGAACTTCGGGGTTCATCCGAAAGGCGCTGGAATTATCTATGACTACAGCACCTTTTTCTACAGCAATTGCTGCCCACTTCTTGGATGTGGAACCGCCAGCACTAGCCAGAACTAAGTCTACATTTTCTAGAGTGCGATCGCTGACTAATTCTACTGGTAAATCTTCGCCTTTAAACCGCAGCGATCGCCCTACACTCCTTTCTGAAGCCAATAGCTTCAACTCCGCCACCGGAAAATTACGGCTTTCTAGTAATTCCAGCAACTCTGTGCCAACAGCACCAGTGGCTCCCAAAATAGCTACACGATAGGATTTCGACAAACTGGCTTTCTCCTTTTAGAGGTAATGTGTAATTTTTCTCAACTAAACAATTTATACTTAATTCTTTAAATAGCGATCGCAGATTTTTAATAAAATTTTTTTTTAATTCTATGCGAGTTTTCTGAATATAGTAAGTTTATTTTCCAGATGACATTAAGTTAAACAATGTTGATTTTTGCGAGTATACCTGCTAAAATGCGGCACTTATTTAAGATAAAGTATATATTAGTATTATACAACAACCTCATCTCCAGTAGAAAAATGGAGTACACACACTTAAGCATGGTGTAATTCGCAAAGTTTTAAAGTAAACAAATATTGAGCTGTTAAAGTGGGTTGCCAATAACAATGGATGTACTATGATCCAGATGGACTGCAACCAGCACAGTTAAAAGTGTAGCTTGGTGTTTCGGTAACAGTCAATCTGACTCCCACAAGATAGACAAACCCAACAGCAGAAGGATTTGTAGCAGAAGATGCTAGTTGAGAACCAGAATATCACGGTGTTAGACCTTTGAATTTAGCATTCAAAACTGCTTAATTTATTGTAATAACTTGGAGTTTCAATCAGGTAAAGTTATTACGGTTAATTGTCAAGGGCTTTGCCATTGACGGTAAACTGGATATCTACTGAAGGCACTCATCCATATAATATTGGATTTTGACAGATAACTTGTGGGTCCCTCCCATGACCAAACCAAGAGAAATCAACCCACAGAAGCGGTAAATCGCGTCTTGTGCGTACTTGGAGCCAAAAAAACAGAAATAAATAATTAGAGACGAAGCATGAAAGTTACCCAGGAAAAACTTCCCGCCAGCCAAATTGGTCTGGAAATCGAGATTACGCCAGAAATTACCCAAAAAACTTACGAAAAGGTAATTAAAAACTTAGCTAGTACTACAACTATTCCTGGGTTTCGTAAAGGCAAAGTACCTCGGCCGATATTGTTACAGCGCCTTGGCGTAGCTCGAATCAAAGCAGCAGCGCTGGAAGAAATAGTTCAAGATGGTGTAGAAAAAGCCCTCAAACAAGAAGAAATTCCGGCAATTGGGCAACCACAATTGCGGAGTTCCTTTGAGGACTTAATTAGTAATTATGAACCAGGAAAACCCCTGACTTTTTTAGCGGCTGTAGATGTAGAACCAGAAATCAATCTGGTGCAGTACACAGGTTTATCAGCCAAAGCCGAGGAAATCAAACACGACACCAATCGAGTTGATGAAGTCCTAGAAAAGGAAAGGCAAGAATTAGCGACGCTGATTCCTGTAGAAGGACGTGCAGCCCAAATTGGCGATGTGGCCGTAGTTGATTTTAAAGGTGTATTGGCAAAAGGTGAAGGCGAAGACGAAACCGCCGAACCTACACCAATTCCTGGAGCGGAAGCCACCGATTTTCAACTAGAATTGCAAGAAGATAAGTTTATTCCCGGCTTTGTCTCTGGCATGGTGGGAATGAATCCTGAAGAAACTAGAGAAATTTCGGCACAGTTCCCAGATCCTTATGCCAACGAAGAGTTAGCTGGAAAAGCGGCAATTTTCACAGTTACACTCAAAGAAATCAAAGAAAAAGAACTGCCAGAATTGAACGACGACTTCGCCCAGGAAGTTAGCGACTTTGATACCTTGGAGGAACTGCGTGCTTCTTTAGCAGAACGGCATCAAAAAGAGGCTGAGGAAAAAACCAAGTCGAACCAGCAGGAAGCTTTGTTAGCAGAACTGCTGAAGTACGTAGAAGTTGACTTACCAGAAACCTTGATTGATAAAGAAATAGACGCGATGCTGACTCAAACAGCGATGCGCCTTTCTCAGCAAGGATTGGACGTGAGAAAGCTGTTTACTGAAGATATTATTCCCCAATTGCGGCAGCGATCGCGCGATGAGGCCATTGAACGCCTCAAGCGCTCTTTAGGATTACTGGAAGTCAGTAAACGTGAGTCCATCGAAGTCACACCTGAAGAAGTTCAAACCAGAGTCGCCGAATTGATGGAGCAGTACGCAGAGGAAGACATTGACGCTGAAAGAATGCGCTCAGTGGTGGAAAATGAAATGCTAACTGAAAAAATCGTCGATTGGCTCCTAGAACATTCCTCAGTCGAACTCGTCCCTGAAGGTTCTCTAAGTCCCGCCGAAGAAACAGCGGCAGACACAGAGACAACTGAACCTCAGACCGAAGAAGAAAGCGCCGCAGCTAGTACAGAATCAATATAATCTGGCTGAGTGCTGAGTAAAAATTTTTCCAACTCGGCACTTGTTTGTAGAGACGTGATTTATCGCGTTTCTACAGCAAATTTCGCGGAAATATTGCAGAAGTATGGAAAAAATCGGGCATATGTCATCGCTTTAACTTGATCTGCTTTACCGAGAGCAATATAGATAAGGCATAATGGTTAACAAATAGCTCAAATAAAATCCCATCCGTTGAAAAGGCAGCAATAACTGCTACCAAACCTGTCCTCACTTAATTCTCAATTGTGCTTATATGCTTCTATCGCAGTCGGGAAATGACCCCATCAATAGTTTAAGTAGAATCAAATTTAGCTCCCACATGAGCCAACCAACCAATATTGTCCCGATGGTGGTTGAACAGTCTGGCATGGGAGAAAGAGCTTTTGACATTTACTCCCGCCTGCTGCGAGAGCGGATTATCTTTTTGGGTACTCCCATAGATGATGCTGTTGCCAATTCCATTGTGGCTCAATTGCTGTTTCTAGACGCGGAAGACTCAGAAAAAGATATTCAAATCTATATCAATTCTCCTGGCGGTTCCGTCTACGCAGGGATGGCAATTTATGATACAATGCAGCAAATCCGTCCTGATGTTGTTACCATATGTTTTGGATTAGCCGCAAGCATGGGAGCATTTTTGTTAGCAGCAGGTTCTGCTGGTAAACGGATGTCTCTACCTGACTCTCGCATCATGATTCACCAACCACTGGGTGGCGCTCAAGGTCAAGCCATTGATATTGAGATTCAAGCGAGAGAAATTCTTTACGTTAAGGCTAAGTTGAATCAGTTACTAGGCCATCATACTGGTCAATCCCTGGAAAGACTTGAGGCAGATACCGAACGTGACTTTTTTATGTCGGCAGAAGAGGCAAAAAATTACGGTTTGATTGATCAAGTCATCTCCAGACAAAATATTCCCACCGTAGGGGAAAACGTCACCATTCTGAAATAAGAGGCTGGTATGTCTAAGTACGACTCCCATTTGAAATGTTCGTTTTGTGGCAAGTCTCAAGAGCAGGTGCGTAAATTAATCGCAGGGCCGGGAGTCTACATCTGCGATGAATGCGTTGACTTGTGTAATGAAATCCTAGATGAAGAGCTACTCGACACGAATACCGCTGCGTCACAACCAGCACCAAGGTCAGAACCACCTCAAAAACGTCGGGCGCGCTCTTCTAATCTCTCATTTAACCAAATTCCTAAGCCCAGAGAGATTAAAAATTATCTAGATGAACACGTTATTGGTCAAGACGAAGCCAAGAAAGTGTTATCAGTGGCGGTATATAACCACTACAAGCGACTAGCAGTCATTCAGTCGAAAGGCAAAAATGAGGCAGACGATGCCGTAGAACTGCAAAAGTCCAATATTTTGTTAATTGGCCCGACTGGTTGCGGTAAAACCCTCCTGGCGCAAACCTTGGCCACAATCTTGGATGTACCCTTTGCTGTGGCTGATGCCACGACACTGACAGAAGCAGGGTATGTCGGTGAAGATGTAGAAAATATCCTCCTGCGCCTGTTACAAGTGGCAGATTTGGATGTTGAGGAAGCCCAGCGCGGAATTATCTACATTGACGAAATAGACAAAGTAGCTCGCAAAAGTGAAAATCCTTCAATTACACGCGATGTTTCTGGTGAAGGCGTGCAGCAAGCTTTGCTGAAAATGTTAGAGGGGACAATCGCCAATGTGCCTCCTCAAGGAGGACGTAAGCATCCTTATCAAGACTGTATCCAGATTGATACGAGCAATATTCTGTTTGTCTGTGGCGGTGCCTTCGTAGGTTTAGAGAAGGTAGTAGAGCAAAGAGCAGGCAAAAAGTCAATGGGTTTTGTCCAGCCGGGAGACAGTCAGTCCAAAGAGAAGCGGACTGCCCACACTCTGCGCTATCTAGAACCAGATGACCTAGTGAAGTTTGGCATGATTCCCGAATTTATTGGACGTGTACCAATGGTAGCGGTGGTTGATCCGTTGGATGAAGAAGCGCTGATGGCGATTTTGACCCAACCACGCAGTGCTTTGGTGAAACAGTACCAAAAGCTGCTCAATATGGATAATGTCGAATTAGATTTCAAACAGGATGCTTTGCGGGCGATCGCTCAAGAAGCCTACCGTCGGAAAACAGGCGCTAGAGCGTTGCGGGGCATTGTGGAAGAATTGATGCTTGATGTCATGTACGAATTACCATCTCGTCAAGATGTGACTCGCTGCATGGTGACCAAGGAAATGGTAGAGAAGCGCTCAACAGCTGAATTGATCGTGCATCCGTCTTCCCTACCTAAGCCAGAATCAGCTTAGTAGTCATTAGTCATTGGTCATTGGTCATTGGTCATTGACTTTTGACTCCTTGGGAGTTTGCCAGTGTATTATAAGGTAAACTACTTAGACTATCCTGTTTTGCTTTTGACTTTTGACTTGGGGAAAATGCCTTATATTTGTGTTCGTGGTGTTGAGCATTATTATGAATGGGTGAAAAAACCATCTGGTTCTTTGGTAAAGCCAGTGATGGTTTTTATTCATGGTTGGGCTGGTTCAGCTAGGTACTGGAAAAGCACGGCTGATGCTTTAGTAGACCAATTTGATTGTTTACTCTACGATTTGCGGGGCTTTGGGCGTTCTCATGGAAAACCTAACATAGCCGAAGCCAGTGAATCTGTTGTGGAGTCCCAGTCAATCCCAGAAAAATCGGCAGCAATCAAAGAGTTAACCTATGAATTAGAAGAGTATGTTGAGGATTTAGCAGCTTTGCTAGATGAATTGCAACTCCAGCGCATTTATATTAATGCTCATTCAATGGGTGCATCTATTGCTACATTGTTTATCAACAGTTATCCCCAACGAGTAGAACGAGGGATTTTAACCTGTAGCGGTATTTTTGAGTACGACGAAAAAGCCTTCACAGCTTTTCATAAATTTGGTGGCTACGTAGTCAAATTTCGTCCCAAGTGGTTAGGGAAAATACCGTTCGTGGACAGAATATTTATGGCTAGATTTTTGCATAGCCCCATTCCTAGTTCCGAGCGTCAGGCTTTTTTACAAGATTTTCTCGAAGCAGACTATGATGCAGCGTTAGGGACAATTTATACTTCAGTTAGTAAAGCACAAGCGGAATTAATGCCCGATGAGTTTGCCAAGTTGACAGTACCAACTTTGCTGGTGGCTGGTGAGTATGACCAGATTATTCCTGCCGAAATGGGTCGTCAAGCGGCAGCAAAGAGTGAGAATATTGAATTTGCCATGATTCCCAATACATCGCATTTTCCCATGTTAGAAGATGCATCAACTTACCTGCATCTGGTGCGAGAGTTTTTGCAAGTTAATGCACCGGAACCACAAGCGGGTTAACTTAATTTTACAAAACGCGAGGATTGCACCCGCTAGACTTGACATGATCGCTCAACATAGTTATGAACCCATTGCAATTTACCATTTTATTGTCTAATGGCCAGTCTGTGAATGTAGAATCCCCTCTCTAGCGAGACGCTTACGCGAACGGCTTTAGCCAGGGGAGTGTCAAAGAGTAATCACCAACGTCGAGCAACCGCAGGCTGCGATTGCGCGGAGCGCAGTGCCAGAGGCGATCGCCACAAATCACAAAAAATATTTCTAGGCAGCTTTTGGGAGTGCCAATCACCAAGCTAGAGCAACTCTTAAAATCGGCACTCCGAGGTCATAACTTTAAGCTTGTTCTAAAAAGGGATAGTCAGTGTAGCCCTGTTCTGTGCCGCCGTAAAAGGTACTGCGATCGTAGGGATTCAACGACGCATTCAGGGCAAAACGTTTCACAAGATCAGGATTGGAAATATAGATGCGACCATAGGCAATTAGATTAGCTTCGCCCTTGGAGATGATTTGTTCGCCAATTTCACGGTTTAATCCGCCAGCGGCAATAATTTTACTGTTAAACAGGGGACGGAAAAAACCAGCGGTGAGGTCGCTACTGAGATGTTCTAGGGTGTCTTGGCTCGCATTGAGACGGGGTTCGATGAGGTGCAGGTAGGCTAAGTTAAATTTGTTGAGTTCCTGTACGACGTAGCTGAAGAGGGTCTTGGGGTCTGAGTCACCCATGTCGTTAAAACTGCCGGAAGGAGATAATCGCAAACCAACGCGATCGCCACCCCAGACTTCAGTGATGGCTTCCAGAACTTCCATCAAAAAGCGCGATCGATTTTCTACTGAGCCGCCATAGGCATCGGTGCGGTGGTTGGTGCAGTCTTGCAAAAATTGATCAATTAGATAACCATTTGCGCCATGTACTTCAACGCCGTCAAAGCCTGCTTCGAGGGCATTTTTCGCACCTTGACGATATTGGTCAATCACGCTGGGGATTTCTTCGAGTTCAAGGGCGCGGGGCGCGACGTAGGGTTTCATGCCTTCGTAGGTTCCGACTTCTCCTGTTGGGGCGATCGCGCTAGGGGCAACGGGTAATTCACCATTTGGCTGAAAATCAGGATGGGAAATGCGCCCAACGTGCCAGAGTTGCAGAAAAATGCGACCACCTTTGTCGTGAACAGCTTGGGTAACTTTTTTCCAGCCAGCAATCTGTTCAGCGGAATGGATGCCGGGGGTAGCGGGATAACCTTGTCCTTGGGGACAGACTTGGGTTGCTTCGGAAATAATCAGTCCAGCGGTTGCCCGTTGTGCATAGTAGGTGGCATGGAGTTCGTAGGGAACGTTGCCAGCCGCAGCACGACAGCGAGTCAAGGGAGCCATCACCAGACGATTCGGTAAGGTGTAAGTACCGAGTTGTACAGGGGTTAATAATTGCAGCGTGTTATCCATAAGTCTAACTGGAATCGTTTTTAAGTATCTAGGATAATCTATATTAAATTGATGACGACCTTCCGGGACTGATAACCTAGACTCTACATGATAGTGCGATCGCGAAGCGCGACCTAAGAATCGCCCCACATAGTTATGAAGCCAGTGCAGTTTGCTATCTTTAACATTTCGGGTAGCTTATCAACAGGACAATTGCGCTCTGAGTTAAGTTAAAATTATTTTGTACTAGATAATATATTGAAAGTTAATCCATAAGCTTTGTTCTGGAATGTGAAACACCACCTCTCCCAGAAGATGAAACTGGAGCAATTAGCAATTCGAGTTGGGAATTCAAGGATTTTACTGGAGACTCTGATTCTAGCATTTCAAGAGAGTACACTATGAGCAGCTAATTGTTCGCTATGATTAATCGGTTGTATAAGATTGAATCTTCTACAATATGCGTTTGGTATGTTTTGGATTGTCTTAATCACTAGCTACTGGAATTTATAGTTATGTTACTTGGAGAACATTTGAACTCAAGTCAATTAAAGTCGTTTTCAATAAACGGCTTATTTGGCTTTAAAGATGTCAAAATTCCTTTCGATAAAGAAGCCGTTATTCTAATTGCAGAAAACGGTTCTGGAAAAACTACGATTCTAAATGCACTGTACTACTCAATCTCTTGTAAGTTTCATAAATTGAGTGCAATAGACTTTAACTCCATAGGTCTTGAATTTGCATCTGGAGTGAGTGTCGAAATTAAAAAAAATGATTTAAAGTCATTTTACCAACGCGATATTTTTGAGTTTATTTCCTTGCTGAGACCATTTATACCTAGTAGAGAAATAGAAATAATACGGAGAGAGATAAGGAAAAACTCATCACCGGAAATAGTTCGTAGACGCTTGTTATATCTAATAGATAGACATGGAGTGTCTATGCCCTCTAAATACTATGACATATTAGAAGAGATAGATGTAACATTCAGGAGTCCAAAAGGGGAAGATCAAAAAAGTAAGGTTGACAAAATTAGAAAAACTATTCAGGATAATCTTAACGAATCTATCTTATATTTTCCGACATATAGAAGAATTGAAGAAGACCTTAAAAGTTTGGGTTATGAAGAAGAGAAATTTGAGCGTTTAAGTTTTGAAGAAGGAGAAGATAAACTTATTCAATTTGGGATGGATGATGTCATCGGCAAGTTTAATGAGATTAAAACTGCTATTAGAAACTCAGCACTTAACCTTTTTTCTAAAGTTATGGGTGAAATTTTAACTCAATTTCTTGAGGGAATTGAAATTACTCAGGATATGAGAGATAGTATTCAGCCAGACACGCTGAATATAGTCTTAAGCCGTGTTGGTGAAAAGAATATATCAAAATCTGACAGAAAAAGAATCGAAAAGTTAGTGAGTTCTGGAGAAATAAATTCTCCTCAATATGATCAACTAGTCTATTTCCTATCAAAACTGGTTGGTTTATATGAGCAGCAGAAAGAGAAAGATGACTCAATAAACCAATTTGCTACAATATGCAATAAATATTTAAACAAAAAACGCATTATTTATGATGAAGCCAATGTAGATATATCCATAATTCAAACTAGAAATAATAGTCCAATTGATATTAAAAATCTTTCATCTGGCGAAAAACAGATAATATCACTCTTTTCAAAGATTTATCTGGAATCTTCTGAGGAATTTATTCTTTTATTTGATGAACCAGAACTATCACTTTCCCTTGAATGGCAAAAGCTTTTACTTCCTGATATCCTGAAATCAGGAAAATGTAGACTGCTACTAGCGGTCACTCATTCCCCATTTATCTTTGATAATGAGTTGGATTTCAATGCTAACGATCTAGATATTTTTGTGCGAGAGGAATGAATGTCAGTAGATAATTTGAGGGCTTCCCGTGGTAAAGCCGTAACTGTATTTGTTGAATTTACGAGGTTATATAAACAATATGAATCGGCACTTTACTGCTTCTTTGAAGGAGAAGATAGTAAGTATTATGGAATCAGAATAAAGACTATTACGAAACCAAAGAAAGATATATATCTCAATTGCAACGGTAAAGAGGGAGTTCTAGGAATTTATAGAATGCTCTCATCACGTAATCATTATGCAAATGCTAAAACAGCCTACTTTGTAGATAAAGATTTTGACCAATCAATTGATGACATGGGCATCAATAGAATATATGAAACGCCTGGCTACTCAGTAGAAAATTTCTATACATCAGTTCAATGTTTTTCTGAAATTTTGAAAAGTGAGTTTAAATTGACAGAATTAGATGAGAACTTTGAAAGATGTATTTCTCTTTACGAAAAATTACAAGAAGAATTTCATAATGCAGTTGAGCTATTGAATGCTTGGATTGCTTGTCACAGAGATAAGTCTAGCAGACTCAATATTTCAGATCTGAGCCTGTTGCGTTTGATCCAGTTTGACTTAAACCAAGTCATCGCAATATACACAATCGACGATTTACATAACAAATTTCCAGATATACCTGTCATTACGCAACAGGAATTAGATGCTAAAAAATCTGAGTTGAAGGTTAATACACGACAGAAAAGTTTTAGAGGAAAGTTTGAGATTGAATTTTTATTTGCTTTTCTTCAAAAACTGATAAATGAGGCTAATAATGGGAATTATCCATATTTCACTCTCAAGGTAAAAGTTGTACTATTATTAACACAAAGAACAATAATTTCTGACTTATCTCAATATGCTGATACACCTGATTGTCTTCATCACTACCTTGAATCTCTTCGACTTATTTGATAAAACAAATGTTGGAGCGTTTCTTTCTTGAAATCAGAAAGGGGATACTTCACAAACGGTTTTATAGCCATCTGGCTGACCCGTAACCTTAAACTCAAAACGCAATTGGTGGCGACCTTCCGGGACTGATAACCTAGACTCTACATGATAGATCGATCGCCTTCGCGTAGCGTGTGCTGCCTCGCGCTCCGCAGTAATCGCCCCATAGCGTCTGGTAAGAGAACTTTGATCTGGATAATTGATTTTTGGAAAATCCCTAGCCCAAACCCAGTTCGCGTTTTAACAAATTAATCGAATTAGCCCCAATATAATTTTCCACCTTAATCAGTTTAGGTGGACGAATAATGTCTTCAAGGGATGCTTGTACTGCTGCGTGTACAGTGGGAAAACTGGCTTGATCGCTGATAATTACTTCTGCCCGTTTGACGATCGCTTGCAGTTTGTACACGTCCTTTGGTTGTGAAGTCATGATCAATAGTTCATCTCCTCGTAAACCGTGAAGAATCACTTCTGCGGCCCTGGCAATTCCCGAACTCAGACTAACTATACCTACACAATTTTGCTTTGGCAGGGTTTTGAGCAGGTCGAGTTCTTTGGTGTAGTCGTAGATATCCAGAGGAATCACACGTACAGCTTTCGGGGCAGCGATCGCTTCTACATCGCTAATGAAATAACGACTTGTGACCACTGTTGCCGAATTAGTTTTATCTAGTACGGCTGTTAATTCTTCCATCGCTACCAACTGTACAGGGATGTTTAGAGACAGTTCTAATTCATACACCATTAATTCACCTGCACCCATGTCATGAGAGGGAACTGCCACCAGCACTTGGGCGCTACAACGTAAGCGCCAGTCAATTTCAGCTAAAAATAGCTCCCGTGCTTGATTGAGTGAATACCCCTGAGAAAGCATTTCATCAAGTGCTTTTTGCACCAGTTTATATGCATCTTCGGCTTGTTTTTTGACAATGGGATATTGCACCCTGCCACCGCCTTCATGCCCTTGGGTCCGCACATAAATTCCCGAACCAGCTAGACTTTCCACAAACCCGTCTTCTTCCAATTGGCGGTAAACTTTGCTAATGGTATTGCGGTGTAACCCTGTTTGCATGGCTAATGCCCGTGTGCTGGGCAATTTGTATCCAGGCGGATATTGCCGGGAAGCGATCGCAAACCGAATTTGATTAAATAGCTGGTTTGAAGCCGGAATTTCACTGTCTGGCTGAATACGGAATTGAATCATTACCAAACCTATTGATATTAGTAGAGGCAACGAACTAAGTGCATTTATGACATATTAGATATCTTATATACACATGGAATTTTTTAGGTAGAAATTTTTAATCTGCTCACTTTTGCTAATTAATAATTTTGATGAGAAATAGCTGTAGTTACTGGCATAGTTATATCAAATAATTACATACCTAATGACACAGCACTAGTAAAAATTTTTATGTCAAAGCAAACAATAGATACCACAACTGTGAAGCTTTCGCAAGATAATCTCCAAATATCGGCTTATTTGGCGCAACCACAAGCACCTGGTTCTTATCCGGGAGTTGTGGTATTACAGGAGATATTTGGTGTCAATGTTCACATTCGGGAAGTTACAGAAAGAATTGCTCAACAAGGATATGTAGCGATCGCCCCGGCACTTTTTCAACGTCAAGCCCCTGGTTTTGAAACCGGCTACACCCCGGAAGACATGGAAATTGGGAGAAAATATGCTTGGCAGCAAACTCAAGCATCAGAGTTATTGAGTGATATTCAATCAGCCATCGACTTTCTCAAAACTCTACCCCAGGTGAAACCAGATAGCTTTGGGTGTATTGGCTTTTGTTTTGGTGGTCATGTAGCATATTTAGCTGCTACCCTACCAGATATCACAGCGACTGCTGCCTTCTACGGTGCTGGAATTGTGACTCGCACGCCAGGAGGTGGCGCACCCACTATCACCCGTACTCCAGATATCAAAGGAACCATATATACTTTCTTTGGTGTGGAAGATGTCAGCATCCCCAGCGAACAGGTAGATCAAATTACCGCAGAATTAGAAAAATACCAAATTCCTCATCGTGTGTTTCGCTACGATGGAGCTAACCACGGATTTTTTTGTGACCATCGCGCCAGCTATAATCCTAAAGCCGCAGCTGATGCTTGGGAACAGGTGAAACAACTTTTTGGCAGTGTGTTAGGAGCCTAGTACCGCAGGGCGGAAGTCAAAAGTCAAAAGTGAGCCAGCGCGGTCTTCTCCCAAAGGGAGAGGCTAACGCCAAGGGGGTTTCCCCCATGAGCGACTGGCGAACCCCGAAGGGGTCAAAAGTCAAAAATCTGACTCTATAGCCTTTTCATTGATTTCTTAGTAGTTGTCCTATTTATGCCGTGCTGTACTAAAGAGAAAAATACTGTGAAGTTCCCAGATTGGGGACTATTCCAGCTATTTTAGGTTGTTTTGCCTACCAAATAATCATGCCATAATTACCTAACACTCCTACTAGGTCGGAATTTGTTAGGTGTTTAGTAAAACTCCAGTGGCATCACATCAAATAATAATTTATCTTCAATCGTCATGAACTCCGAATCGAAACTTTCTCAACCAGCCAATTCGTCTTTTACGATGGACGATTTTGCCAAAGCACTAGAAGTACACGACTACCAGTTTCAAAAGGGACAAGTTGTACGTGGGAAAGTATTTCAACTTGACCCCAATGGAGCCTATGTAGATATTGGTGGTAAGTCATCCGCTTTTATCCCTCGTGAAGAGGCTTCTTTGAGAGCAGTGACCGATTTATCGGAGGTACTGCCATTGCAAGAGGAACTGGAGTTTTTGATTATCCGCGACCAGGATGCAGAAGGTCAAGTCACTCTTTCGCGCAAGCAGTTGGAAATTCAGCAAGTCTGGGAACGACTGATCCAAATGAACGAAGGTGGCCAGACGGTGCAAGTCAGGGTAACGGGTGTGAATAAAGGTGGTGTTACCGTTGATCTGCTTTCCTTGCGAGGATTTATTCCGCGATCGCATTTAGCAGAGCGTGATAACTTAGAAGCACTTAAAGGTCAAAGTTTGACTGTGGCTTTTTTAGAAATTAATCGTAATACCAACAAACTGATACTTTCCCAACGCTTGGCAACTCGTTCTAGCAGCTTCAGCTTATTAGAACTAAATCAACTCGTAGAAGGTAAAGTTACTGGAATTAAACCTTTCGGAGTATTTGTAGATTTAGATGGTCTCAGTGCCTTGCTACATATTAAGCAAGTCAGCCAAAAATTCATTGACTCTCTCGAAAAAGTCTTTCAAATTGGTCAAAAAATTAAAGCTGTAATTATTGACTTAGATGAAGGTAAAGGTCGTGTGGCTCTTTCTACAAGGGTTTTGGAAAACTTCCCTGGTGAAATGCTAGAGAATTTCGATGAAGTCATGGCTTCGGCTGAGGCGCGTGCTAATCGAGCTACTAACAAACCTGCTGAATAAAAGCACAGTTTCACGCCAATTCTTTGCGCCTAAAGTACTTCGTAATAGAGCCTACGCCACGCTACGCTTTAGCAATACGCTGCGCTGGTGCGTTTCGGCGTGAAACATTATTACCTCTCTTGTGATTCCTCTGGGAGAGATTCTAGTGGTGTTTTTAGTAAAACCCAATCAAGATAAAGTAAAACAATCTGCATTTTCAGAAAGTTGTTGGCAATTTTGATATTGGCATCACTCAGTACCGATTTAAAAAACTTTGCCAGCAGTATTCCAACAACAACTTCAACAGACTTATTTATAACCATAGGGATTAGTATTTCTAGCATTGCAATTGCCTCAGTAGCTTGACTGAGTTCAATGTCGCAATTTTTTTTTGTAGTTATTTATCTGACTTAGCCTGACTTACACTGACTTAACTCCACATTTTGATTAAAACTTTGGCTACACTGGCTTATAAGTAATAGTCGGAGTGGTCAATGTCTATACCAGAGAACTTTCTTAAGCAACTGGAGCAATACAGTGAATTGTCGCACAGAGAGAAAGAAATCTTTCTGGAAATATTCGGTCGTAGTAAGAGTCGAGTTGACGTAACTCAAAAATTAAACATTTCTTTAAGTAACCTCAATACTTGCCTTTCAGGTATTTACAAAAAATTTTCTATCATTGGAAATGGCCCTGTTAAAGAAAGCCGTTTACGGGAGCATCTGAGCAAAAGATACTCACAGCAAAAACCCTCTGGTCATTTAACTACAGATGAAATAAATAATTCTATTGATACCTTAGTGCAAGATATCCGCAAACAAGTAAATTCCTACATCAAAGAAAAGTGTGGAACTATGCGGGTATTAGATATGCCTAAGCCAATTAAGTTAACAGGTAAACAAGGTATTTACACGAATGTCAATATTCTGGAGGAAATAACAGGACGAAGACGACTAAAAATGGCGGAATTAATGCAAACCTGTGACCATGATAACTTTGAGCGCCCTGGACTTAGTGGGGTAAAACAGAAACGAGTCTCAGGGCTAGAGGTTGTAAAAAGTCATAGTAAGCTGATGGTGTTGGGTAAACCAGGAGCAGGAAAAAGCACCTTTTTAAAATATCTAGCAATGCAGTGTATTGAAGGAAGGTTTCAAGCAAACAGAGTTCCCTTGTTTATCACTTTAAAAGATTTTGCAGAAGCACCTAAACAACCAGATATTTTTAAATATATTGCTGAACAATTGTCAAACTGCGGGGTAATTGATGCCAGTGTGACAGTAGAGAAACTGTTAAACCAGGGTAAGGCATTAGTATTGCTTGATGGCTTGGATGAAGTACGAGAAGAAGACACCAAAAGGACTTTACTACAAATTCGGGACTTTTCTGATCAGTTTCATACCAATCAATTTGTCATTACCTGTCGCATTGCTGCCAAAGAATACACATTTGAAACTTTCACAGAAGTGGAAATGGCAGATTTTGACGAAAAACAAATAGCCATTTTTGCTCAAAACTGGTTCCAGTTCACGGATTCAGTTAAAGGTGAAAGATTTATTCAAAAAGTGAAGGAAAACAAATCAATCCAAGAACTAGCAAGTAGTCCTTTACTACTGACATTACTATGTTTAGTGTTTGGAGATAGTGGAGACTTCCCTGCAAACCGTTCTGAGCTTTATCAAGAAGGATTAGATGTTTTGTTGAAGAAATGGGATGCAAAACGCAACATTGAACGAGATCAAGTCTACAAAAACCTGTCTTTGCAGCGTAAGGAAGATTTGCTGAGTCAAATAGGTCTAACAACCTTTGAGCAGAAAGACTATTTCTTTAAGCAAAAAACTGCCGAAGCATACATTGTTGATTTTATTCGCAACTTACGCAATGCTGATACGAATCCAGACGCTTTGAGACTGGATAGTGAAGCCGTTTTAAAATCTATTGAAGCACAGCATGGGTTATTAGTAGAAAGAGCAAAAGGAATCTATTCTTTTTCTCACCTAACGTTTCATGAATATTTCGCCGCAAGTGAAATAGTTGCCAACTCAGCCTATGAAAGTTTACTAGAGCGAATCACAGAGAAACGCTGGCGAGAAGTTTTTTTGCTCACAGCAGGGATGATGCGGAAAGCGGATGATTTAATGCAATCAATGAAGCATAAAATTGATGGACTAATCAGCACGGATGAACAGTTACAAAATTTCATGAGGTGGGTAGAGCAAAAGTCTTCTTTAGCTACTGTGCCATATCCGCCAGCACAAGTCAGAGGAGTCTATTTACATTTGATGCATAATTTTATTCTGGATAGGGACTTAGGCTTGACAGACCTTCCCCGGATTCTACTCTTTGATCTAGCTTTTACTGGTACTTCAGACAGCGATTTTTTTAAAGCTTGCGCCCCAACAATTTGCGGTATAGGTTTTTCAGCCTTAAGTTTCGAGGTTGTAATCTCTTTTGAAGAAAAAAAAATGTGTGCAGGTAGACAAGAATCAAATGTTATCTTTGATAAGGAATTTGATTCAAATCTTGATTTTGATCTAGAACGTAATCCCAGCCATGAGTTACAGATTTTGCTTGACAACCTCAAAAGCCAATTGCCACCTCCGGAAAAGGATAGCAAAGCGTTTCAGAAATGGTGGATAACTGATGGTAAACTTTGGACTGAACAGCTTAAATCTGTCATGATTGAGCATTGCAATATTGGGCATGACTGGCAGTTCAATGAAGCTCAAAAGACACTATTACAACAGTATTACTATGCCAATAAGTTGCTAATAGACTGTCTGAATAGTGATTGTTATGTAAGCCGGGAAGTTAGGCAAGAAATTGAGGATACTTTGCTGCTACCAAATAAAAATTAAACATTTAGTAGAAATTAGTCAACTGCAAATTGAAGGCGAAGAACTAACAAAAATTCTTGTTGCCATCATTATCCACAACAAAGGCTTAACCTAACCTCATTCTTCTGAATTTTCAATTTTTAATTCTTCAACGGAGAGGGGGAGATTCGAACTCCCGGAGGTTTTAGCCTCATCCGATTTCAAGTCGGACGCAATCGACCACTCTGCCACCTCTCCAATAAAACTGTCGAGCTTTTAGTTAACCTACGACAATACAGCAGTATAGCGCCTTTGTCGAAAATTAACAAGCTGACAGATCATACTATATCTCATCATCTACGCAGATTGCACTAGTGAAGGCAAATATCTAGGACACACTAAGCAAAAGCCTCCGGTTGGCGTAGCGATCGCTCATACAAAATTTCCTCTAAAGTTACCTGGAAATCATGGCCTATCCAAACTTGGGAGACTTGGGAAACCTCTCCCGCATCTAGGGAAACAATCGAAAAACTACGCAGCTTATCGCCCTGATTTTCCAAAATCCTGGGTACAGTTGCCGCGTTCAAGTAAATTGTTCCCTCTGGACTTCTAAATACAGCTTTGCGCTGGACTTTTTTGGTGTGTCTGAGGGTGCGGTGCATATGACCAAATGTCACCAGAGGAATGGTTTTACCAGTCGTCAGGGTCTGAGAAATCGCCGCGCCCAGGTCAGGGTCGCCAAAGTCACCACCGATGGGATGCCAGTCCTTACCGCAGGGATCTTCGGGGCGATCGCCTAAACCACTAGGGCCATTGTGACCTAGAAAAATAATCGTTTCATAAGCAGCGCTGTTTACGGCTTTGACGATGCGATCGGCGGATTCTTCCAGACTCGTCACACCATATCTTTCTTGAACGATGTCCGCAAATTTCCACTCTGGACCACCCCAGGTAAAGGGACGACCCCCCACCACAGTTAAATTCCACGCCGGAAAATCCAGCTTGCCGTAACCTACATGGGCAGGGCCCAATAAATCGAGTTGTTCCTGTACCCAATCTGACTTAGAACGGTCATAGGGACATTTCCTCCGCCCCCATTCCGTGGCAGTGTACCAGGCATCGTGGTTTCCCATTACTGCTGCTTTGGGAATGTCCAGGGAAGCGATCGCTCTGACCACATCCACCGATTCATTGCCAAAATCGCCCACAAACAGCACTAAGTCAACACCCAGATGCTTGAGTGCAATGCCATCTTCTAATTCCCATTGGTCGTGAACATCTCCAACCACAGCAATTTTCAGGGTTATTGATTGAGTTTTTTGACTGGTCATGCCACTTTCCTTGCCGTCTATCTCCAGCATATGAAACTCCGCCGAATTTGGACACAAATGAGGGGACATACACCCTCTACTATTTTTGGTAAAAACTACTATAATTGAATCCACAGGACAAAACCTTGCAACTTAAAGCAACCCCTAACTGTGTTTACCACTGCACTACCTCAAAAAAACCCAACCCAACCGGGTGGACTACCGCTAGATTTATTTACTGCCATTGAGACTCTCAAAAAAGAACTCAACGCAGTGATTTTGGCTCATTACTATCAAGAACCGGATATTCAGGATATCGCCGATTTTATTGGGGATTCATTACAATTAGCCAAAGCCGCAGCCCAGACCAATGCAGATGTGATTGTCTTCGCGGGTGTTCACTTCATGGCAGAAACAGCAAAGATCCTGAATCCTGATAAATTGGTGCTTTTACCAGATTTAGATGCTGGTTGTTCTTTAGCCGACAGTTGTCCACCAGAAGCCTTTGCCGCTTTTAAAGCAGCGCATCCAGACCATCTGGTAATTTCATACATCAACTGCTCAGCCCAGATTAAAGCCATGAGCGATATTATCTGCACCAGTTCCAACGCTGTGAAGATTGTGCAACAGATACCATCGACACAGCCGATTATTTTTGCCCCAGATCGGAACTTGGGGAGGTATGTTATGGAACAAACTGGACGAGATTTGTTGCTATGGCAAGGTAGCTGTATTGTGCATGAAACATTTTCCGAAAAGAAAATTGTCCAGTTAAAAATTACACATCCTGAAGCAGAGGCGATCGCTCACCCGGAATGCGAAAGTAGTGTATTACGCCATGCCAGTTTTATTGGCTCAACAGCCGCTTTACTCAAATATTGTCAAAATAGCCCTACAAAAGAATTTATCGTGGCTACAGAGCCAGGTATCATTCACCAAATGCAAAAACTGGCTCCCGACAAACACTTTATTCCTGCCCCACCATTGAATAACTGTGCTTGCAACGAATGTCCATTTATGCGATTAAATACACTGGAAAAATTATATTTAGCGATGAAAAATCGCACTCCTGAAATCACCATGTCAGAGGATATCCGCCAGGCGGCGCTGCGACCAATGCAACGGATGTTAGAGATGAGTGTTTAGTTAGGTTCAGTTTTCATAATTTGTAGAGGCGTGAAATTTTGCGTCTCTACACAATCTGATTTGTTTGATTGGAAATGTTGAATTTCAGGCTTTTTAACCAAAACAACTTAGGGCAATAAATAATTTACTTACATAATTTCATGGCAGAGACGGGGGGAATTATAGGAGGTGCAATAGCAGGAGAAGTTGCGGGTGCAGCTATACCTCTAGCTGTTCTGGAGTTGCTGTTTATGGTGTATGTATAGCTGCTGGTTATGCTGGAATGGAGTTAGGAAAAATTGGTGTCAATTTATTTTCAGACAGACCAGAATATGATTATTGGCAGCATTCCATTTTAATCAAATCAAGTAAAATTCCAATTTTTTGTCGGTTGGGTTGAGCAAAGCGAAACCCAACTAAGGACTGTGTTTAACTTACACACCACAGAACTCACCTGAATCAAATCATGACTCACTCCATAAGCTCACTTTACTAAAATATAGTCCACCCCAGAAACTAAGATTGATTTTTCTCCGCTTCTTCTTGTGCTATCTCACTATATTGCTTGTATAGTTGAGTGCGAATTTTAGCTTCTTGATAGCGCCTGTGGTCGGGTGGTACCATACTCATTAAATCTGAAGCCCGTTGCCACTGAGCAGCTAATTCTAACCACTGAGTTGAGGTTGTAGCTATTTTTCCTCTCTCCGAAGCTAGGTTGGCAATTCGCACAGCTGCTGAAAATGGTTCCTCAAAAGGAGCAGAAATACTATAATTAGCAGCACGGGGTAAGGATTCCGCTTTAGTTTGATCACCATTTGCTGTATTTAAAGAGTTAGGAATATTTAGTTGTATAAACGTCTGTTTATCACCTAACTGGGCATAAACAAGCCAAGCAAGCAATAACAGTGAAGATAAACCAGTTGTTGCTAGTATCCGCTTTTTGGATGAATTTTGAATAAATGCTGAAGGACGAGAGAATTGGGTCTGAGGTAAATTGATTTTTACTTGAGTTTGAGCTTCTTGAAAATCTGCAATTAGTTGCTTGAAGATATGAGGCTGAGTTAGTGTAATTTCTTGTGACCAGAGTAATTGATGATCGCGATAAATTTCCGTCAGCCAAAGTAATTGCTCTTCCCGAACAATTCGACTATTGATATTAACTCGACGAATATTACGAGGTGTGATATGATTCAGGATTTGCTGGATTTGTTCTACTAGAGTGGATTGCTCTAGTTGCTCTTCTCTAGCGGCCTCACACAGTAGTTGTAAAACACCATCGACAAAAATAGCTCTGGTTCTAACCCCGGAGTTAGCTAGTTTTTCGTTCAATAATTGAATAATCGCAGCTACACTACCTTGGTGAGCCTGCCAAGCGATATCATTTATCCGGTCTACCATTTGAGATTTAGTGATAGCTCTCGCACCCTGACTTATTAACTGACTCATTAATTTATAGAATCGATTCTACTGATTTTTACTTTGTCTTCGATTTTACGAGTAAAAATATGAGTTGCCAAATAAAATCATAAAAATTAAGCCTTTTTCTTGGTTTATAAGCAGGCTCTCTCTCTATTGGGTCAGTTAATACTGGTGTATGAACTACCTGTGTAGAATTATATTATGGCTTTTAGCGATCGCCTGTGGTTATACCGCTACTAAATTCAGGATAAACGAAAACCCCCTAGCAATGATGAGAGCTAAGGGGCTTCGTGGAAAGATAAACCTGGCATCGAGCTATTTTTGCGTAGGGCTACCCCTAGACTATCGTCGCCGCAGCAGCGTTTCACCTCTGAGTTCGGGAAGGGATCAGTGTGGTTCCACCGCGCAATAGACACCAGG
>NZ_CAWQOY010000054.1:0-5162 GCF_963896525.1 Nodularia sp. LEGE 04288 | reverse complement strand
ATAAGAGACAGCTGCCTCTTCTCCCCCTGCCCCTGCCTCTTTAAATCCCTGCACCATCGAGAAATTGCTGAATGGCTTTATCTCTGAGGCTACACAAGGGAGCATCTTTTAACAAATCACTTTCGGGAGAAACTACAGAAACGGCCAAAACATGAGTTTTCCCAGACGATTGATTGTTTTGGAGATTTTGGATTTGTTGTTCCAAGGATTCAATTCGATCAACTAAGGCACGAATGACTTCAGCTTCTGAATCTGGCAAGTTGTTGTGTTCTAGGGGAGCAACTCGCGCACCAGAACGATAGACAATTCGACCGGGTACGCCTACCACTGTGCAATCAGTCGGCACATCCCGGAGAACAACTGATCCAGCGCCAATGCGGACATTATTGCCAATTTGAATATTGCCCAGCACCTTTGCACCGGCTCCAACTACGACATTTTCCCCGACTGTGGGATGGCGCTTGCCGGTTTGTTTACCAGTTCCGCCAAGGGTGACACCTTGATAAATCAGGGTATAATCACCCACTATCGCCGTTTCACCAATTACCACGCCCATACCGTGGTCAATAAACACACCCTGCCCAATTGTTGCGCCTGGATGGATTTCGATTCCCGTCAAAAATCTAGCTGTGTGAGAAATCAAGCGGGGAAAAAATGGGAGTCCAAGATGATGCAGCCAGTGAGCCAGCCGATGGAATAGCAGGGCTTGCAAACCTGGGTAACAAAACAAGACCTCTAACCAGTTACGGGCAGCGGGGTCACGTTCAAATATGATGCGAAAATCAGCACGTAGTCTAGATAGC
Source organism: Nodularia sp. LEGE 04288 (assembly GCF_963896525.1). NCBI lineage: Bacteria > Bacillati > Cyanobacteriota > Cyanophyceae > Nostocales > Nodulariaceae > Nodularia > Nodularia sp. LEGE 04288. The sequence goes on along the minus strand of NZ_CAWQOY010000054.1, from coordinate 4,359 downwards.
ACGAGATAGGACCCTCGGAAAGCAAAACGAGCTACTATCTCATAATATCGTTCCTGGGTCAACGCTGAAAGTTGGGGAGTAGGAAGAGGCAGAGGTGCAGGGGGCAGGGTGCAGGGGGGAATTGGACTCGGAGCAAAATTTTTATCCCTTTTTCCCGTTCTTGTTTTCTGGCGATTGGGGAGTTATTTCTGCTGCACCGTCAGAGTATAGTTACGCCTCAAGCCAGGATTAAAAGTACCTACCCAAATCCGATAAGTACCACTTTTAAAGTCTTTGTCTTCAATGCTGGCATCTTTGTTTGTCCCAGTGTCATCGCCGCAGTGAATTGTTTTGTCGTCTGGGCCTTGGATGAGTAAGGTGGTGTCATACTCGCCACTGTTGACTTGTATGTTCAGCTGATCAAAGTCTTCTTCCAAGGTCAGAATGTGATCTGGTTGGGGGTCAGCAAAACCGACGCAGGGATTTCTATGGCGATCGCGTCTGCTAATCTCGGACAGGGAGTAAGAACCACCTGTGTGACCAGTAACTGTTCCTTCTGCTGGTTCAAAACCCGGTGATAGACTGAATTTACCAAAATGTGATGTTTCTGCTATTGCTGGTGTAGCTGTAATGGCGGCAATAATCGCTACCATCCAGCTACCTCGAAAATGATGCCGGGGGCGACGGTATTCCATAAGTAGCCCTCCAACAGGCTTTATCTTGATGATATATACAACATTTGATTGTGCAACAATTCCAGATAAATTTTTAGACAATAGGTAACTTTCACAGTAGGGATCAAAGTAAAAATGTCACAAAACGTTGATGAATTTAGTTTATGGCAATTACCAGCTTGATGAGCTACACAATTACAGCTATTTTCAGGTAAATGAAATACACAAAGGAATTTAACCCCTCGGAGAGTGTTGTATGCAATGTCTCTAGATGGTGGTCTAATTTATTGAAAATTGTTGTAATTAACACAGATATTTTTGTAGCTGACTATACCTGGGGCTGCCATAACTTGACAAATTACTTATACTTAAGTTATTTAATGGAAAGGTTCCATTTGTGCCAACTTGATCGTTGAAGCAAGTGAAGCAGTCAACAGGCTGGTGTAAAGGATAAAGTAAATATGTCGTCAGATCAAATTGGTAGTGCCAAAATTCAGGCAAGCTCACCTAAACCTTCTATTGACCTAGCAACGCTGGTAGAATTACTAGCTAAATCTATTCCCACTAAAGAAAATAGAACAAATATAACTAGCTTAGATCCTGTCTACAAGCAGGCGTTTGATTTCGATAGTCAAAAGCAACAGTTACGGCTTTGTAGTTCAGCAGTTTTACGGAGGCTATTTCGACTATCAGATTTCAAAGAAGCTTTTAACCCCGAAGAAGGTAGCGGGTTTATTCAAGATTTGGAATTATCAGGATTTGGAACTAAGTCCCTGGTTGGTGGTAACTTAACAGAAAAAAGTACAGTTAGGCTATCTGCTGCTGTAGATAAGTTAATAGCAGCTATTGATCAAGAGCTTGAGGCTGCATTACCCCAAGAAAATTCATTGTCAACACTGTTGCTAGATCAACCGATTAAACAACTTCAGCAACTAGCAAAAAATACAGGGGCTTATTTTCAGCATAAACCACAAACAGCTAACCTTGTGCCGATTGCTTTCCCTGATGCTGAGGCTAAGATTAATATCAAAAATAAGTCTGTCGCCAAGGTAATTTTAGCTCGTGAACAAATTGATGCTGATGATTACTTTGAACGGATGTGTAGTGCAGTTAGGGACTATGTGCAGAATCAGCTAGATTGGGATGAAGATGATATTGAAGCAGCTATTGATAGCTTACGTGCAGAGCGAGATAGAACAGATAGCCAATTAACTCGATTTCTTAACTTTTTAGATGATGAAGCCTTAGCACGGGTAAGACAGACAATTACCCTGCGGATTATGGAGGCGATCGCTCAATATAGTCCCACGAATAGTCAACCCAAACACCAGCTTTTAGCAGAATATGTCCATCGTGTCAGCAATTTACTCACATCTGCAACAGAAGTCGGTTACAGCGTTGATTTAACGGATGGTTTTGGCGTTGGTGCTGAATTTGATTTATCAGAATACTTGAATAAAGCAACTTTCTATTACTGTCTCCCAGTTTGGGCGGAATGGGAAACTCAAATCTTCGAGGAAAAAACCAGAAATCAGCAAGGAACGAGTTATGGGGTAGTCCGCGAGGTTAGCTATCGCTTTCGGATTAATGGTAATAATCCTGAGCAGCAGAAATCCGCTTTTTTAGCACGACTTGACAAAATTGAAGAAGAACTAAAAACAGATGATAAAACAGTAGCCCAAAACCCTTGGAGAGTATGTCGTCGCCTAGCTGAACTGATTTTTTTAAGAATTGTTATTCCTCTTAAAGATGAAGAAGGAATAAGTGCAGAAGCTTTACCTAATTTTGTTGAAAAAATCATCACAGAGATGAAAACATCTTCTAAGACAGATATCCAACAAGTTATAGCGGATTTACGAAAACGTGAGTCTTCAATGCAAACAATTGCTTCTAGTTTAATTGATGTACTCAAAACCAAAGGTGAAAAAGTTATTTCCCAGGTGCAAAAGCAATCTTCTCAACAATTTATTTGTGTCAAACGGAGCATTATTGAATGGTCACGTTTAGAAGGTGCAGAATCTGGAGTCAGGGATTTACTTAAAAGTTCTCCTCAAACTAGCCGTGAAAATGTCGAATGGTTTAAACACATTGAAATTTGCAATACTCCTGAAACACCAGGGCTTTTATTTTCTGTTCATGTAACTACAGATATTTCTGAACATGATTTAGTAACCAAAGGCGATAGCTATCCAATTCAAGCCCAAAGGTTATTAACACAAAAACTGCTGCAAATTATTTGGGTTCCTCGCTCTTTCTCTTTTAATAAAGAAGAAAAACAATGGAAGTATGAATTATCTCCCAATGCTGGTCATGTTGGAGAATGGACTTTACCAGCAGCAGTCATCATTGATTATGACGCTGAACTTTTAAATCGTAACAAACAAAAAAGGGATGAAAAAAATAAACAATATCATGCGGCGGCTGTTGCTGCTTTTACAGTATTGGTTTACTGCTGTTTATGGCGGATTATTGATAAATTAAACCAAAGCAGGAAGTCTGATTTTACTACCTTAATGCTACGACTCCAAGAGCAAGGTAAAACTACTGACGAAACCAGTGGTGATAATTACGTCTATGCAGCAGCCCAAACTTTAGAAGCGATATTAGCTGAAGATACTAATATCAGAATGCAAGGAGTTATTCTCGACAATTTGGCTAAACAGAATAAAAGTACTAAATTTATAAAAGGAAATATTTTTAATGCTTTATTAAGTGCTTTTCCTTTGGCTATTAGTACACCAGTACCTCCAGAAGTACCAAAAATTGGTTTAATTTCCTATGCAACTCGTCCTTGTAATGAGGCTGTTGACTTAAATCCAGAAGAAAAAGGTTATCTTTTTCTAACTCAAAGTTATACTGCTACTGCTGTAGTTAATCCTGTTTCTGGTTATGAACTCAAAGCGGAAAGAATCCAGTCTGATATTGTTGATTCTCCAGAACAGTTGAAAAAGCAACGCTTAGTACAAGAAGAAATTCGTTATCTAAAAAACCAAGGCTGTGAGCATATTATTTTGCTGTCTCATGCTTATCGTGGTCGCAGGTTTAACCGCACAGCAGATTACAATTCGGCTTTAACACCGAAGGAATTTTTAGAAGATGTTTTTCAAACTTTTCCTGATTTAAATATTTATACTATGCTGCGGGATGTATTCCCAGCGACAAGATTACAAAACCGCGCTAAAGGTGAAGCTGCATTTGAAATTTTACACGCAGCAGATCACACTAATTTTTTGCATTCTGTAGAAACTGTTCGGGTGCGAGATGTAATTCCGGTTTACACTTTTGCGACACTGTTTGCAGTTCAAGAACAGGAACGGCCACAGTCTGGTTTTTGTGTCTATTTTCTAGTGTCTGACCAACGGGTAAGTGATATTACTTGGACAGAACGCGCTCGCCAACATCTTGTGAATGCAGAGCAAAATTCTCCTGTTAATCCTTGCTTAATTGCTGTTTTGCGGGGGTTACATTTTATTGAAGCGGAACGTGGACAACTGATTCCCGTTTTAGATCCTTTTCGTTGGATATCACCAAATACTGTTGAGGCGGCGGGAGAGGTGGAAGTATTACATAATCGGCGCAAAGGTAAGGTGTATCTCAGCTATCCGGCTTTACTAACTCATATTTCTCAAGTTCTGCACCGCAGGAAGTAATATTATGTCTGTTTAATTAGTTAGGATTACCACAATCATAAAACCCCACCCCCAAC
>NZ_CAWQOY010000053.1:0-5357 GCF_963896525.1 Nodularia sp. LEGE 04288 | reverse complement strand
AACGCCACGCCGAACGCCACGCCTGATAAAAATTGAGTTGCTAAAATTATGCTCAAGAATGCAATTATGGCAATAACAACTCTATTCTTATTGCCTCCAAGGTCTAAAACCCTTCCTAACAACCACCCTGCCAAAAAAGGAAAACTTAGGAACCAGTAAAATGACTTACCACTAGTCAGAGTATAAACTGGTGCAACTAATAATACAGCCAATATTGGGACTACGGCAGTAAGCCACCAAACCTGCCCAGCATAGCGACACAACCGGGGATTTGTGCCAAACTCAGCCCGCTTATCAAAAGGGTTATCTCTCGGTTTAAGTCCTGGATGGATGTCACGCAACCAATTTTCAAAGGTAAAAGGCTTGAAGTAAATCCAATTAAGTAAGCGTCCACATTCAGCCACATAAGCCCAAAAGCCTGATTTTGCAGAATTGTTGCTCATGGCTACTTTATCCCCAACTGGTCACGGATAAAATCCCAAACTTCATTCCAGTCCAACACACGCACCAAAACCAAAAAGAACATCAGCAGGATAACTAACCCCATAATCCAGCTGCTGATATCGTCAACAGTTCCACCAATCAATTTGGGTAAGATACCCAAGCGCATCGGCAAATCCCAAACTAACCAGCGCACCTGATGCAACCATCGGCGAGAACCTAGTTTAGATTTTGGTAAACGGCGAAATTCATCAGCAAAGCGAGTTTTCACCCAATTTTCATCATATCCATGCTGACGCGCCTCACATACTAAACTCCCTGCTATTTGCAGTAAAAAAGGATGACTTCCAGCCAGTTGCTGACTCAGGCGCTGTTCATCCATACTCAAAGCTGATGCAGCACCATTAACAGTGCTAGCAGGTAGACGTAACAAATCTTTGACCTCTTCTTCTTTAAGTCCACGCAACTTGATTACATGACCCAAATTGAAAAAATCAGAAGTCAACTGATGCTTTTTGCTGTAAAAATCGAGTTTGTACTGTGAAGCCATGATCAGCATCAAACTACTGCTATCCATCAAAGAGCGCAGATTATTATAAAAATCATCATTAAATTCGTTCTTGTTATCAAGCACCCTCTTAAAATCATCTAAGCAAAGAACTGGTAATATTCCTTGCTTTTTCCATTCTCTGATCGCATCTGAAAAAGCTGCACGGTCAAGGAGTGTAACTCTCAAAGGGTCACTTAAAGCTGGATTTGTCGCCACATTGGGAAAATTCAACAATTCCCGCGCCACTGCTAAATAAAAATTTTCCTCTCGCTGACACGACACATTTTGAAGGGAGAGGTAAATGACGACATAACGGCTGGGGTTTGGTACTCGCTGTTCCCAAGTCAAAAAGTAGTGATACAGCAACGACGATTTACCAATTCGCTTGTCACCGACAATATTAATACTTGTCGGCTGGACACCACTCATTCGAGATGCGATCGCGTGTAACTCATCTTTACGACCGACAAACAGCTTGGGGTCTTCAATCATCCCCGCAGCTACAAAAGGATTCGCAGGTAATGCCCCAGAAGTCATGTAAAAGCTATACCCTAATTTTAATAATTTAAGTGCGATCGCTTAAAAGCATAGCATTATACGCAATCATGCTTCTGTTATCTGGTGTTTAGTGTTGTGCCGAAAGTGCAAAATCTCCCAGATCATCTGAAAAATATCTAGTTTGCAGATTTAAATTAGATAAAAGTCTTGTGGGGTGGGCATCTGGTTCCCCCCATGTTATGCAAGTTTAATACGGTTAAGCTGTTTCCTCTAAAGTGCGCTTTGCCCTCTCCAAAATTGTCAGCCAGCGTTGCACAATACTACTAAACTTAGTCGCTATAAAAGTATTTTTCTTAGAAGCAAGACTGTTTGAAAGTTCCTGTAATGCACTGATGGAAGTATTCAGTAATTCATACTGAACATAGAGCGAATTAGCTTCCTCTAATGCACGGAGATCCTCGCTAATATCTAAAAATTGATAAAAAACCGTGCCAAGTTCCTTTGGTGGTGGTGAGGGAATCCAAGCCAGTTGCTTGTCAATGTCTATAATATCGCTCAACCTTTGACAACGATTGAGGCTATCTATCGCAATCTCAGTAATTGCCTTTGTCGCAACTTTTTGCTGATTGGTATAACTAATCAAGTAATTAATAGTCTCACTGGCTGCTGCTGGGTTCTCTTGATAAGCCTCTACAATCATTCGATCCATAAAAGGCAGAGGCAAAATAATTCGTTCATCAAAGCGAGGTGGTAGGTATCGTAAACAATCTACCCTTTTTCTATTAGAGAAAAAGAGAATGAGTGTCCACAGTAATTCTGGTAGCCAGAAGTACATTCGCAAAACACCCAAAATCCACGCCAAACCTGCCGCCAAGCCTCCCGCCAAACCCAAGCCTCCCGTCACGATGGAAACCAAGCCTACCAACAATGTAGACAACACGCCTCCTGCCACGCTGACTGAAACGCCTCCTGCCACCCCTACTAAAATGCCTCCTGCCACCCCTACTGAAACGCCTGCCGCCAAACCTATCGCCACGCCTAGCGCCACACCTCCCACCAAGCCTGTAACCAAGCCCACCGCCACACCTTCCACAATGTCTACTGGCATCCTTGATGAAAAATGAGTGTCTAAAAATTCGCTTAAGGATACAATCACGACAATAACGATTATATTTTTATAGCCGACACGCCCTAAAACCCTTCCTAAAAACCAGCCTGCGAAAAAAGCACAACTTCTGAACCAGTTAAATGACTCACCACTAGCCAGAGTGTAAACTGGTGCAGCTAATAATACAGCCAATATTGGGACTACGACACTCAGCCACCAAACCTGATCAGCATAGCGACGTAACCGGGAATTTGTGCTAAATTCAGCCCGCTTATCAAAAGGATCATCTATCGGTTTAAGTTCTGGATGGATGTGACTCAACCAGTTTTCCAAGGTAAAAGGCTTGAAGTAAGTCCAATAAAGTAAGCGTCCACACTTAGCCACATAAGCCCAATCGCCAGATTTTAGAAAATTGTTGCTCATGGCTACTTTCTCCTCAACTTCTCACAGATAAGGTCATATAAAAGCTATACGCTAATTTTAGGAATTTATGTGCGATCGCTTAAAAGGATAGCGTTATACGCAATTATGCTTCTGTAATCTGGCTTTTAGTGATCTAGCTTGAAGATTTAAATTAGATGAAACTCTTGTGGGGGAGGGCAAAGATGCCCGCCCATGTTATGCCAGTCAAATCTTAGAATCCCACAGGCGATCGCTCATCAAAATACCATAAAAGCCAAAAGTCAGAAGTTGGATATTTTAACTTCCATGCTTCAGACTTCTTGAGATTATTTAATTAAACTCCCCAGGCTGGATTCGAACCAGCGACCAATCGATTAACAGTCGATCGCTCTACCACTGAGCTACTGAGGAACGCTCACAATTAAACATCTTAAGACTAAATATAAGATTTGGCAAGTCTTTTTTTAAACTTTTTTTAAACCGAAGTTTAATTCCCATAACATTATAGCCAAAACGCCTTCTGGCGGCTGGTTTCAGACTTTTGAATTTTAGGCTTTACTGTAATCCCATCCGTAATTCCGCCAGTCGCTGCCGGGCTTTAGCATCAATAGAGTTGACTAAGAACCTACTTTTGGATTGTTTGCGCTTTTGATATTTATGTCGCATCCGACAAATTGTACTTTCTACCTCACCACATAGTTGCTGTGCCGACAACCATTCAGCACCATACCCCTGTACCATCAACTGCTGCGCGCGGTCTGAGGTGGCAACAATCACGCGATGAATCAGAGATTGCGCCCTTTCATAGCGCAGAGATGCACAGGATTTTTCAATATAGGTGTCTGCCGTTTGCCCAAAATCAGTGTAATGAACTGATAAGAGTTCTGTAATAATTTCTTTATTGCTAGAAGCTTGATGATATTGGGCATCAAAAACTATCTCAGTCTCATAACCTTGAAAAGAACTGTAGCTAGTCATTGCTTCCACCAATTCCCAGCGTGCGGCCTCTAATCCTGCATGATCACGGGTTTTTTTCAGGCAAGGCCAAGCACCAATTATATTGTAGCCGTCTACTAACAAGACGGCTTGGAGTAAGGAACGAGGCATGGTTTTTAATCACAGTTATCTAGAGTTAACAAAATTCATTCATAACTTTCATAGTAATTGAAGCATTGCGTGTAACTCTATGTTACAAATCAGTAAAAAATGCGATCAGATGACAGAATTTGACTGGAAAAACCTTGCCCAAAAAGAAACGCGCCTGATTCAGGCGCGTCTCAATTGTTAGTAATTATTCAAAAAAAGGATGAAAGAAAATGGCTGTTTAAGCAGATCCATCATCCATTGTCATCAAACGTTGTTTCAGACGCTGAGGTTCACCCTTATCAATCAAACGGCCTTTTTCTAATAAAAAAGCACCGTCGCAGTAATTCAACTCGTCTAGACGATGAGTCACCCACAGGGCTGTAATCCCCCGACTTTTGACTAGGCGACGGACACCAGCCACCAAGTCCAATTGGCTATCTGGATCGAGTAAAGCTGTGGGTTCATCTAATAGTAAGATTTCACAACGCCGAGCGATCGCACCGGCGATCGCCACTCGTTGTTTTTGTCCCCCACTCAAAGCATAGATCGGGCGTAATTGCAAGGCAGACAAATTCACCGAACCTAAAGCCTCCTCAACCCTTGTCCTCACCGTCGCAGGCGGTAACTTTTCATCCACAAGTCCAAAAGCCACGTCAGCACCAACAGTTGGCATCACCAGTTGATGATCAGGATTTTGAAAGACAAAGCCAACGGGTTCTAAAACCTTAATTTCACCGGACTGAGGAGCTAATAGCCCAGCCAGTAGTCGGAGTAATGTAGATTTGCCACTGCCATTTGTACCCAAAAGCATCCAAAATTCACCCAGAGGTACTTCTAGAGAGCAAGATTCGATTGCCTTCGCCCCACTAGGCCAACTAAAATCTAAATCCTTGACCTCAATGCCAACTTCTGACATTTTTATCCCTTAGTTATTCAGCTGTGACTGCAAAAAACCCTGGTGGTCTACCGCCACTGGTCGTTGCACCATCTTTTTGAACAATCTGTACCCCAGAAATTTCGCTAGAACGGACAGCAATTTTCTTTTCCGTCTTACCCTCACACTTAAGTTCCACGATGTCAGGATTGCCAGAGCGCATGGCTGCCAAAATGAGCTGATATATGGCTTCAGCATCCTCTGCTGACTTACGTTGTACTGATACGGGGAAGGCAGTATTTTTGATACTTAAGTCAATGGTAAACATTTAGGATTAGTCAAACAGAACTGTAGGACTCATTTTAACGTTAGGCGATTGGAAATTGGGAATTATGAAG
>NZ_CAWQOY010000052.1:0-5660 GCF_963896525.1 Nodularia sp. LEGE 04288 | reverse complement strand
GGTTGGGGGTGGGGTTCTTGTATCTCACTCAAGCGAGAAAAGCCATATCAAAATCACCAATAAACATTAAAACGGGAAACTCCCCTTAATAGTTAACAAATTTAACTATGCAAAATAAATCGCTATCGACAAAACCAATTCGTTCCCTAGAAGATGCCCTAGAGCGGTGTCAACTGCTAGGTATGCGCGTCAGCCGCCAGCGTCGCTTTATTTTAGAACTGCTGTGGCAAAGCAATGAACATCTTTCTGCTAGAGAAATTTATGATCGCCTCAGCCAGCAAGGTAAAGACATTGGACATACTTCTGTTTATCAAAACTTAGAAGCCTTATCAACTCAGGGCATCATTGAGTGTATTGAACGCTGTGACGGGCGTTTATACGGCAACATCAGTGATTCCCATAGTCACGTCAACTGTATTGATACTAATCAACTTCTTGATATTCACATAGAATTACCAGAAGAATTGATCCGTCAAGTGGAACAAAAAACAGGCGTGCGGATTACAGAATACAGTATTAACTTTTTTGGTTACCGCAATTCTCCAGAAAAACCATAGTCTTAAACCATTGGAATTAGCGGTCAAATCATCAATTTATCTTCCCAGCCTTCAATTAACCTAATATCGGGATGATGATCATTAATCCCAAATGTTTATCCTACCCATAAATAATTAAAAGTTTGTAGTAAGGACTTTATTCCTCTCTATCTGCTGTCACCTTCTGATTGTGTTCTGCTCACCAATGCCGAAGACAGAAATTTTGCAATTGGCGAAAACAAGTGACAATGGGGTGAACTATGTTTAGCATCAAAACTCTTGGTGACTGTGAAGAAACAGGACTTCTGTATTTTTTGATACTATGAGCAACAGACCCCTAAAATTATTACTAATTGACCAAGACCCGATATTTCGGCTAGGACTACGGGTAGCATTGTCAGCGCTACCTGACATCGAAGTGGTATCAGAAGCAGAAACAGATACAGAGGCCTTGCAGATTCTGGCAGAACTTGCTCAACAAGATCCCAACCAAGTAAACTTGGTAGTTTTAGAATTAGGCAATGGTCGCTCCATTTCCAGCCAGCAGCATGGGTTACAACTCTGTCAACAATTAAAAATCCAATACCCTAAATTACCAGTTTTGCTCCTGAGTTCTGTTCAAGAACCAGGATTACTCTTAGCAATTCAGGCTGTTGGCGTTAATGGCTACTGTCCTAAAGGCACTCCCATTTCTCAATTAGTCGCTGCGATGGCAGAAGTCGCCGATAATGGTTCCTATTGGTTTCCTGAAAGGCGAAGCATAGAAGCAACTTCTAATCACCCCATCACCCCCTCACCGAGTCTTCCCCTGGCTAGAGTGCGGAAAAATTGGTATTTGTCAGGAATTGGCTACATTGAGGCAACTTTAGCCGAAGTTACGGCACAATTACAAACCCCCGGATTGCCATTAATAGATCGAGCTGTTTTCGCTGGACAACGACGAGAACTGTTAGCAGCTCGTTGGTTACTGACTCGCTTATTAGTTTCACCACAGGAAATACAACAAGAACAATCAATTTCAACGACTCAGAAACCGCTAGTAATGTCCTCTTTAAGTAGTGCCATTGTGCTGCCATTAGAGTTAGAAAAGCAACAAACTTCGCCGCCGCTACTTAGTCCGCGATCGCTTCAATCTGATTTATTCTCATTATGTGTCACTAAATTACAACTTTCTTTAGAAAATGTCACAGATGTAGCTTTAGAAATTGACATCTTTCGTGAAGAGAAAAAACGGGAATTACTGTATTTAACCCTGCAAAAACTGGCTCAGAAACTTGATGAACTGCGTGTTCCACAAATTACAACTGCTCAATTAGAAGATATCAAAGACAGCATATTATATGATTTATGGCAAGCAGTAATTACAGATTTCTTTGGTAAATTTTATCGAGTGCAAGTAGGTAACCAGAACATAGAAGTCGTGAATTTATTGCTGCAAAATTATCGAGTTGTGCAAACAGAGATTTTTCAGAAAATTCCCTTAGTTGTAGAGTTATTTTCTTACTTGGTATTTCAGACAGACTTACACATTGATAATACCTGCTATTCAGTCGGTAGCGCTGAGGCTAAATCCCAGGCATTAATAATTTTAGAGAATTTATTAATTCAGGTAGCCAATGGTGTAGTGCAACCACTGCTCAACTCTTTAGCAGATGTGGAAGAAATTAAACAAAATTTTTATGACCGCAGATTAATTTCCACAAGAGAAATAGAACGCTTTCGCAATGAGTTGTCATGGAAATACCGTTTAAACAAATATATCAATGAGCCGAAAGCCATGTTTGAAAGTAGCTATGAACTATTTGTCTTAGCACCGCGCGGAATTGCCAAAACTTCACTTTATGCTCCCCGTGGTCAGGAATTAGCAAAACTTTCGGGTATTCCCCTATTAGTCACATTAACACTAGAATTTCGAGATGCGATCGCTCCGCGTTTAAAATCCTTATTAGCTATTGTCGGTAGCGGTATTGTCTTTCTGCTCACAAAAATAGTTGGTCGGGGTTTAGGTTTAATCGGTCGTGGTATTCTGCAAGGAATTGGCAGCGTATCTTTAACAGAAAAGAACTTTAAGCGCAATGGTGAGCGACCAAAGTAAGCGAAATTCAAAATTCAAGATATCTCCTTTGGAGACGCTGCGCGAACAAAATTCAAAATTTCAGACTGTTGCCAATTTTTATGAATAATAGTGATTTGATTGGGTTAGCAGCTTCCTACACCTACGCTATCGGTTTGCTTGTTCTGGGCGAAGCGCTACGTAGGCTGTTTGGTGTGAAGCCAGATATAACTCGCAAGGTGATTCATATCGGTGCTGGGATGTGGGTTTTTGGGGTCATGTTGCTGTTTCAACACTGGGAAATCGGTATTCTGCCCTTTGCGACATTTATTGGAGTCAATTACTTGCTTTACCGCTACCGAGTCATCGGTGCAATGGACACTCAGGACAGCTCACCCGGTACAATCTATTTTGCTACTTCTGTAACGCTGCTATTTGGATTACTGTGGCGACCAAATACACCAGTAGATAGCTCCTCTATAGCTGTGGCTGGAGTCATGACCATGACTTGGGGAGATGCCCTAGCGGCTTTAATTGGTAGGCGCTTTGGACAGCATAAATACCAAGTAGGAAATTCTGTGCGTTCTTGGGAAGGTTCGGCGGCGATGTTGGTAGTCAGTACGACGGTGATTTTCTTCGTGCTGCTGTTATTACCTGGTTCATCACTGAGTCCCCTAGCAGTCACTATTGGTAAAGAACAAGCCTTTTTGGTGGCTTTAGTCAGTGCTGTTTTTGCCACCTTAGCTGAGGCTGTTTCACCTCACGGCACGGATAATCTTAGTGTGCCATTGGTAGCATCAGGGACTATTTGGGTACTATTGCAGAGTTTGTGAGCAGTTCACAAATTCCAATTGCGGCGGAAATGAAAGAAGCCTTCTAAAAAATCTTGTAAAGCAGAGTTACTATTCAGCTTTTGCTGACCCCACTCTCTGGCTGTGTTTTCGATAATTTCGGAAAAGCTGGGATAGACAGAAGATAAATTTGCTAACTGTTTAACTGGAATTTGTTGCGACATCGCCAAAGCAATTAAATTAATTAACTCCCCGGCTTCCGCCCCCAATATAGAAGCTCCCAAAATTTCCCCATTGCGTAGCACAATTAATTTACATATACCTGTAGTTTCGTCCCGCAGTTGGGCTGCTGTGACTGATTTATAATATTGCCGCAAAACTAAAACTTCTTTTGGTTGAAATTGGCGTTTTGCCTGCGCCTCTGTCAAACCCACTTCCGCCAAGGTGGGATGAGAATTTAGCGCCCAAGGAATGCAACGATAATTAACTGGAAATCTCGGAAAAAACAGGGCATTTTTGACGGCAATTCTCGCTTCATAATGAGCAACATTGGTAAAATCATCACCACCAATTACATCACCACAGGCGTAAATGCGATGGTTTGTAGTTTGTAATTTATCATTCACAACCAAGCGACGCTGCCGCCATTTTACGCCGACATCCGCCAAATTGAGCAACTCAATGTTTGGTTTCTGTCCAGTTGCTACTAAAATCTCATCAGTTTCAATTGCCTTATCTCCAGCCTGAACCCACTTTTTACCCTCAATTAGTTTGACTTGAGTTACTGGTTTCTCGGTGAGGACACGCACACCATCAACTTCTAACTGTGCTTGCAGCAGGTGGGCTATTTCTGGGTCAGCGTAGGGCAGAATAGATGCAGATTTGACTGCCAAAGTTACGCTACAACCCAACCGCGCCAGAGTTTGAGCAACTTCAATGCTTTGGGGAACACCGCCAATAATCACCCAATTTTTAGGTAAGCTTGCTTGCTTGAGCGATCGCCAAATATTAGATAAAGTTAAGTAGTCGGTGGTTTGCAATCCTTCAATTTCTGGATGGCACAGGACAGAACCACTAGCTAGTAAATAAGTACGCCCCCGCAACAAGCGTTCATTCACCGCAAAGGCTAAATGGGGTGAAGATTGAAATTGACCACTGCCAAAAATCACATCCACACCCTGGGCGGCTAAATTGGCGGGAGAGTTCTGCTCTTGGATATTCGAGACAACGCCCTGAGTATACACTTTGGCTTCTGTCCATGCCACAGATACTTGACATTTGTCGGCAGGGTCAGCGTTTATAGTGTGAATCCCCAAACCAGCTACATCATTCATGTTATGGACGATTTTGCCGATTTCGCTCAAAGCCTGGTGTTGACTAAATCCATAATTTACTTGAGACTCCACCAAAGCCACAGTCGCCTTGAGTTGGCTTGCCGCTAGGGCTGCATAACGTCCGGCTAAAGTACCACCAATAATTACTAAGTCATAATCAATTGTCATTAGTCATTAATCATTAGTCATTGGTCATTGACCGAATTAAAATAAGCGTCTTCGTTGAACCTTTGTCAACCGTCATCAGTCATCAACACTGAAGATAAGGCTGTTAATAAGCGTTGGTTATCAGACTCGGAACGGACAGCAACTCGGAAAAAGCGATCGCCTAATTCTTTAAAACTCACGCAATCACGAATTAAAATTTGGTGATGCTGGAGTAATTTTTTTTGTAGCTGCAAAGTCGATTTTTGTGATCTCACCAGTAAGAAGTTAGCAGCGCCTTCTAGAGGCTGTAAACCGGGAATTAAGGCTAAACCTTGAAAGAGTTGGTTGCGTGCCGGTGCTAGCCATTTCCAGGTCAGCTGTTGAAACTCTTGGTCTTGGATTGCTGCAACTGCTGCGGCCGCCGCCAGGGTGTTGACAGGCCAGGGATCTCGCCATGATTGCCATAGAGAAAGACGGTCAGGGTGTGCGATCGCATATCCTAATCTCAGTCCCGGCAGACTGTAAAATTTCGTGAGCGATCGCAATACTACTAAATTTGCATATTCTTGTACCACCCCCATCAGGCTTTGTTCCTCATCAGGAGGCACAAAATCCATAAACGCCTCATCCACCACCACCAAAGCGTATTGCTCCAAATAAGGCAAAATTGCCTCTCGTGAGAATAACCTGCCCGTAGGGTTGTGGGGATTATTCAACAATAATCCACAACTTGCCGATGGAGATAACCCAGATGAGAAAGACGAAGAAGAATTTCTCCCCACTCCCCACTCCCCACTCC
>NZ_CAWQOY010000051.1:0-5779 GCF_963896525.1 Nodularia sp. LEGE 04288 | reverse complement strand
GGGCTGGGGGTGGGGTTCTTTTATTCCCATAAATTCCTATAACAACCAAAATTTAGCCTGATGTCAACCAATTTACGATCAACCTCTGATCCTGTAGGATTTGGTGGAACAGTTCAAGAATATACCTGGACTTGGGACAACCAACCATTACAGGTGATTTATGAAACCATCGGTACAGGTTCACCCCTGTTGCTCCTACCAGCCTTTAGTAGCGTTTCCATGCGTGCGGAAATGGGTGAACTGGCCAAATTACTGGCTCCCCACTTTCAAGTTACAGTTTTAGACTGGCCGGGATTTGGACAATCTTCTCGTCCGAGTTTAAATTACCGACCGGAAATATATCAGCAATTTCTGGAAGATTTTGTCAAAACTGTTTTTCATACTCCCATTACTGTAGTGGCGGCTGGTCATGCTTCTAGTTACGTCTTGCAACTAGCTGTGAAGCAGCCTGATATTTGGAAGCGGATTTTGTTACTAGCACCCACTTGGCGGGGTCCTTTACCCACTATGGGCGCAAATCCACGGATAGCAGAAATTGTTAAAGGATTAGTGCGATCGCCTATAGTAGGTCAAGCACTGTATAAACTCAACACCACACCATCCTTTTTAACTTGGATGTACCGCCGTCACGTCTTTACCGATGATGCTAAACTTACACCCAGCTTCATTGAGAAAAAATGGCAAACCACGCAAAAACCAGGAGCTAGATTTGCATCTGCGGCTTTTGTCACAGGGAAACTTGATGCTGTACGTCAGCAAACGGATTTTCTCACACTTGTGCAATCTTTGTCCGTACCCCTGATGGTAGTAATTGGCGAATCCAGTCCACCCAAGTCACGACAGGAAATGAACGCTTTAGCCGCATTACCAGGAGTAAGAAGCGTTATCGTTCCCGGTTCTCTGGGACTGTATGAAGAATACCCAGAAATTGTATTCACAGCAGTACAAGATTTTCTGTTATCTGCATAAAATCAGACTGCCATGCTTCTAAATATACAGTAGTTTACAATTTATCTGTGTTCATCTGTGTACCCTGCGGGTAGCCGCTACGCGTCTATATCTGTGGTCGATTATTCTTTCAAGTATAGTTGAAAATAAAAACGATAATAATTATGACTCTGATCGGGTGAGCAATCAAAGAATTGTGAAAAATTGCTGTCACCCTTAACTCAACACCTTTAATATTTACAACTTATTGCAGATGCATCAGCACAAAAGCATCTTTTGCTAAAACTGTGGGATTACCTCCTCAAACCTAATTACAGTCAATTCGCCACAATCATATAAAAAGAATTATTATGGGTGGTAATCATTATCTCAACTATCAAAAAAAGGCATTTAGACCATGTTGACTGAAGAAATTACGAATACAGTACCTGTAACTGTATTGACAGGCTACCTGGGTGCAGGCAAAACCACTCTCCTAAACCACATCCTCACCTACGAACATGGTAAAAAAGTAGCCGTAATTGTGAATGAATTTGGGGAAGTGGGTATTGATAATCAACTGATTATTGATGCAGATGAAGAAATTTTTGAGATGAACAATGGCTGCATTTGCTGTACAGTGCGTGGTGACTTAATTCGCATTGTGGGCAACTTAATGAAGCGGCGAGATAAGTTCGATCATTTAGTCATTGAAACCACTGGTTTAGCCGATCCAGCACCAGTAATTCAAACGTTTTTTGTAGATGAAGATATGCAAAGCCTACTGTCTTTAGATGCAGTAGTAACTGTTGTGGATGCCAAGCATATTTGGCAACACTGGGATGCAGACGAAGCACAAGAACAAATTGCTTTTGCTGATGTGATTCTCCTGAATAAAACTGATTTAGTCACGCCAGAACAGTTGCAGGAATTAGAAAAGCGGATTCGGAGTATGAATGCGATCGCTAAAATCTACCCTACCGAGAACGCCCAACTAGGAATGGATGCTTTATTGGGTGTGAAAGCCTTTGACTTAGCGCGGGCATTGGAAATTGATCCGGATTTCTTAGGTGAAGATGCTCACCAACATGATGAAAAAGTTTATTCTGTAGCTTTAGTAGAAAGTGGCGAACTAGACGGGCAAAAACTCAACTCTTGGCTTTCTGAGCTATTGCAGACCCAAGGGCAAGATATTTTCCGCATGAAAGGCATTTTAAATATTGCCGGAGAAGATAATCGATATGTATTCCAAGGTGTACATATGATATTAGATGGTAAACCTGATCGTCCTTGGAAAGAAAATGAAACTCGGAAAAATGAACTAGTTTTCATTGGTCGCAATCTTGATGAAGCCCAATTGAAGCAAGATTTTCTCGCTTGTTTCGTATGAACTAGCTAAAGACGCGATTCATCGCGTCTGCACAAGGAAAATTTTTTCCATTCCCGATGTCCTTTTTACATCTGCACAGATTATGAATCCCACAGCTAGCAAAACTAAGGAATTTGAAGAACATTATTCAGCGACGCTTTCCGATTATGTAACTGCGATCGCCTGGTCACCGCATGGTAAAACTTTAGTAGCCACCTCCGCATCTGGTGAAGTGGTACTGTGGCATGATGGCAACCTCACAACCTTACAGACTGGTAACGGTACATCAGTAGACTGTGTGGCTTTTTCCGCAGATGGCAAATTTTTCGCCGTTGGTGGACAAGATGGACAGGTAAAAATTTGGCAGGATACTGAATTAATTACCACATTAGAAAACGCCCCGGCATGGGTGGATAAACTAGCTTGGAGTCGTACCAGTAACCAACTAGCCTTTAGTTTAGGGCGTTACGTCCAAGTCTGGGATGCCGATACGAAGGAAGTTGTCGTCACCCTGAATTTTGATAAATCCTCAGTATTGGGAATTGATTGGCGTAGAGATGGGCAATACCTAGCCATTGGTGGCTATCAGGGAGTCAAGATTTGGGACAGCCAAAACTGGGATGAGGAACCATATCTTTTAGATATGGCTACTGTCAGTATAGCGATGGCTTGGTCACCCGATGGCAAATTCCTGGCTTCTGGCAACATGGATCGCAGTATCGCCGTCTTAGAATGGAACAATCCCGATCCTTGGGTGATGCGTGGTTTCCCTGGTAAAATCCGTCAATTAGCCTGGTCAGAAGCTACTACCAAAATGGGTGCGCCGATTTTGGCATCCTCCAGCGTTGAAGGTATCGTAGTTTGGGAAAAACTAGAAGATGAATCCTTGGGTTGGGAAGCACGAGTTTTAACTAATCATGTGGATATTATCACTGCGATCGCCTTTGCGCCTAACAGCTTCCTTCTCGCTTCCGCCGCTAGTGATGGCTGGCTGTGTTTGTGGAACAAAGCAAAACAAGTCACCCAAGTGCTGACAGGGGTTTCCGGGGGGTTTTCTAGCCTAGCTTGGCATCCTCAAGGTAAATTCCTCGCCGCAGGTGGTGACAAAGGCGAATTACTGGTTTGGTCTAAGGTAGCAAGAGGTCAAGGATTCGGACGTAGTTAACAATACAAACTCATGCACGTTGAAGGTAGTCAATTAATTGGCTATGCTGTATCAGAAATAGTATTTATCTGTGAATTATGAACATAGCCAAAATGATTTTGCTTGCCTGTCCTGTATTTATTGGATCTATACTACTGGTAGCAAATCCTGCACAGGCATCTAATCTTAAACCTGAATTCGCGTCACAAATGATTTCGGTAGCATCTACCCAACCCATGAGCGAATTAGTAACGCTTCATGCCACCAAAACATCTAACCCAATTATGGATCAACTTGGTTGTAATTGCGCGACTTGTTTTCAGTCTAAATTTGAAATGCTGCAAGGGAAATTTCCCTCTGTAGACTTTTAATTAAAACTACAGATAGTCTCAAGGCGCAGCATTGCTGTGTCCTTGATTATGTATTTTGCTTTTTAATTACCTCTGCTGACTTTGTTGATTGACAATTTATTTTAATTTTGAATTATGCTAACTTTTAGTTGAGCGTCATTTTAAGCCAAAAATATTTAAAGGTTTGTAGTCAGGACTTTAGTCCTGCAAATATCAATATACTCAAATTCCTGACTGTTTAAATAAGTCGGGAATTTTTCTGTTCATAACTCAATCAGAATGACACTTTGGGAAAGCAAACAAAAGTGGTATCAATTGGAACTATTTAACATAGTATAGTGAAGTATTTTGGAACAATCAAAGACAAATAAATGTCCATAATTTCTCAAGCTAGGGCTACAATTGCTTTAGATTCATTAGTCTGAGCAATAATCACCATCATCACCACAGCCACTATTTTTAAATGATTATCCTTTTCATACATTCAATTAGGAGTTGATGATGCTAAAAAAAATACTATCAAAGCATTCCTTACGAGCTACCTTAGCCGTCTTCACAATTGGATTTCTTGGCTGTGCAAATCAAACAGGAAGCACTTCATTCACTCAGACAACCACTAGGATAGACGAGAATCTTCCTCGTGTTGTCGCAACTACCAGCATACTTTGCGACTTAACTAGACAAGTAGCTGAAAATACAATTAACCTGATTTGCTTGGGTTCTCCTGGTAACGACTCCTACCTTTATCAACCCAGACCAGAAGACCGGGAAGCGATCGCACAAGCTGATATAATTCTCCACAGTGGCTACAATTTAAAACCAGAATTTAGCAAAATAGTGGCAGAAAGTCAAAATTCTGCACCCAAAATAGCTGTAAGTCAACTGGCGGTTTCTCAACCACAGCAATTTCAAGCATCTGGAAAAAATTTAACTAACCCTCATATTTGGCATAATCCTCAGAACACTATCAAAATGGTAGAGGTAATTAGCAAAAATTTGGAGAAATTAGCACCGGACAACGCCACATTATATAGTGGTAATGCCAAATTAATTAAAAATGAACTAACTCAACTCGATAGTTGGATAAAATCCCGAATAGAAACTATTCCTGCTAATCAACGCAAGTTAGCCACAACTAGTAATGTCCTAAATTATTACACTACAGCCTACAAAATTCCTTTAGTCGGGTTAAATGGTATCAGTAATCAAGTAAATCCCACAGATACACAAATACAAAATTGGGCGAAAACTATCCAGCAAGCGCAAGTACCAACAATATTTGCGGAGACAACAATTAACTCCGAATTAATTGAACCTGTGGCGACAAAGGCTAATGTCAGACTCTCCAAAAGGCAATTATATACTTATGGACTAGGTGAACCCGGAAGCGAAGCCGATACCTATCAGAAAATCATGGTTGCTAATACACGCACAATTGTAGAAGGTTTGGGAGGGACTTATCTAATCTTTGTACCGACAGTTGCTCAATGAAAAGAATGCTAGCAACTATATAGCAATCCTATCTGATTTGCTTTCCACCGCGAGGCTTAGATCCCTTTGGGTTCGTAACTGATTTAGGATTGTTATATTAGGATCAGAATGTATCAAGTTGCTTGAGAAAATCGGCTGAAGAATTTGTGGAATTACTGTAAAGTAAATGCTCATGGTTTGATGAGACGTTCCTCAGACTTACGGTATTTAGCAATTAGCTTGCGGCGTTGGAGGGGTGGATAAAGCAGCATAGTTGCTAAAGGTAATCCGGTTCCTGATAGTGCTAATAAAATGTAGGGATTTAGCAGTCCGATTATACAACCAATTCCAAAACTAATTCCTAATCCTGCTGTGAGTAGCAGCAACCGTCGAACAATTGACTTATGCTCAAAAGTGTAAATCATATTTTTAGCCACTATAACAGCCCCACCCATAGCCACCATAGCAGCCCCACTCATAGCCACACCCCCAGCACCAACCCCAGCCCCAACCATAGCC
>NZ_CAWQOY010000050.1:0-6250 GCF_963896525.1 Nodularia sp. LEGE 04288 | reverse complement strand
GGTTCTTGTACCTCATAACACTGGGAAGTGCTGTAACTGAAAAAGAGGGGTTGTAACTGCGAAATCCAGAAATTTGGAGTTAAATTTTTCAGCAAAAACTGCTATGACCTCAACAGAGTCTAACAACCTACCGCTTTGGGTACAGCACAGAGATAAAGTACTAGAACAGAGTACGGATATCGAATGGCGCTATGGCAAATTTCCAGACTATACTCGTTCCAACGAAAATATCGCCAGAGAAAGCACACGCAATCATCCAGAAGGTTCACTAGAAGCCATAGTCCAAAACTTAGTGAGAACCTTCGATGTGGAAGCGAACTTTAAAACCAACCCCCAACAGTGGATATCGGTTGTCAACGAAAAGTTCCGCATGAGTACCAATGGAGGTCCAGGCTACACAGTATCAGATTTAGTCGAGTCAGGAACTTACAAACTCCTAATTGGTAACACCAAACACTACAAAGCTGCTGAAGAAAACTTTGAAACATCCACAAACCTCTTCCATACAGCCTTCCCCGAAGGATTTACCTGGGAAGTCCTAGAGGTGTTCTCAGCCCCACCCACCGTTGCCTTTAAGTGGCGGCATTGGGGACATTTTAAAGGCGCATACAAAGACAACGCACCCACAGGAGAGACAATAGAAGTTATCGGCATGAGCGTTGCCCACGTCACCGATGACTTGAAAATCCTTTCTTTGGAACACTACTATGACAACACCAAGTTCTTAGATAAGCTGACAGCAAAAGGACAACAAGAAACTGGTGAACAAAAGCACAAAAAACCAAATTTTTGGAATTTTTTCTCACAATTGTGGCATTGGCAAGAAAAACCCAGAACGGGCGTTGCAAAAACCAGTGCTTGTCCTTTCAGTGCTTTGATGAAGTAATTCTGGTTTAATTATTTTTTAGGGGTATAGGATATAGCACTGTACCCTTAAATTATTGAATAGCAAGCAAAGGTTTAAAAATGAAAACATACTATTACGCTTTGGCAAGTCACAAATTCCTGATTCAAGAAGAACCAACCGCAGAAGTTCTGAAAGAACGCACTCGTCACTACCATGAACAAGAAAAAGAAATTGATTTTTGGTTGGTGAACCAGCCAGCTTTTTTAGAATCGCCTGAAATGGCAGAAGTAAAGGCGAAGTGTCCTCGACCAGCCGCCGCCATTATTTCTACCAATGCCCAATTTATTACCTGGCTCAAACTGCGATTAGAGTATGTGATTACAGGAGAATTTCAGGCTCCTTCTGAGACTATCTCAGATCCTTTAGCTTCCCTCAGCTCAGTGTCTTAACAAGTTCGTAGTCAGGATTTCAGTCCTGTCTTCTCCTACCATTTCTTTGTGAGGAACCGTGCCGAATTTCTGGCTTTCTTTGCGTCCTTCTCCTTCCCTACGGGACGCTACGCGAACGCGTTTTGTAAGAGAATGCGGTAGCCTGCGGCAAGCCCTTCGGCCTTCATTCCTCTGAAATTGGTATAAGCACTAAAGTGCTGACTACAAACCCTCAAAACGAAGCTAGAACAATTTGGGGTAGGTAAAAAACCTGCCCTGAAAGTCGGGGAACAGAAAAGGCATTTTGAAAATCTTTGGAAAAAATCCAGTTTATGCAACCCAATTTTGTGCAGAAATTTGATAATTTATCTAGTGCATTAGCACTTGCAGCAGCAGGCTTGATAGGTAGCATGACTTCTGTCACTGCCCAACAAAATGTTCCCGTTTGTCAACCTCCCCGCCCTGGAGAGTATCTTTTGCTGGTAGTTAGTCCCACAGCAAATAGTCAGAAACAGCTACTTAGTGCCTTGCCAAATCAAATTCAAGCGACAACTTGTCAATATCTTTCTGATACAGTAACGCGGATAGGGGGGTTTAACAGAATTGATGATGCCAATCGTTGGGCTACATATGTAAATAGTATTGTCGGTTTATCTGCCACCATCACTACAAGACCGGCAGCAGCTAATGTCACACAAACACCAAATCTACCTCAGACAATCAGCTTTAATCCCCAAGTTCTAGGAGATGGTTATGCTGTATTGGTAGAGTATTTTAACAAACCAGAACTGGCAAATAGCATACATCAAGTAGTGGGAGGTAACATAGGTTTTGCTTCTTACGGACAACGCCCTTACTTATTGGCAGTTTATACTGGCAACCAACAAGAAGCATACAACGCACTGCAAAAGCTTACCGAGCGCGGTTTTTTTGCCGTTCTAGTGGATGGAAGTAAGGTAATGTTACTGCGCTCATCTGTGCGTTTATAAACTTGTACAAGTCAGCGTAAATAAACAGACCATTTGAAATCAATAAAACGTATATGGTATCGGAATTACGAATTACGAATTACGAATTACGAATTACGAATTACGGTACTAGTAAGCAGAGCGAGCTAACCAATAGATGGTGATGCCCAAAGCTGAACCAACTATCACCTGCACTGGTGTATGTCCCAGTAATTCCTTGAGACGGTCTTGGCTAAAGTCTGGTTTTTCGTGGAATAATTCATCAATCATTTGATTGAGAATCCGAGCTTGCTTGCCAGCAGCTTGGCGGACTCCGGCTGCATCATACATGACAATGATCGCAAAAACAGTAGCCAAAGCAAACTCAGGCGATGCCCAACCAAGACTTTGCCCTACACCAGCTGCAAGAGCTGTAACCAAAGCTGAATGGGCGCTGGGCATACCTCCAGTTGTCACTAAAACACGGACATTCAGTTTGCGATTTTTGACTACCTCAACTACAAGCTTCAATCCTTGAGCAATTAAACAAGCGACCAGAGCCACCAACAGCACCCGGTTATCTAAAATGTTGCCTATGTCCTGCATGGTGTTTTGGTTCGGTTAGTAAATTTAGCAGCAATTATTTTCTGAGAAAACATTTCAATGCAACCCAATATCCCAAATCCCAAATTGACCTAGTACCGCAAGGCGGAAGTCAAAAGTCAAAAGTCAAAAGTCAAAAAGCTTATAAAATTGGCTTTTCATGGATTTTGAATGGTCTGTTGATTTACGCCAACTTGTACTAGTGATTGCGACTGGTGATAAAGTGAGCCAGCGCTTGGAGTGGCTGTGCCAATTTGCCAAATGTTTCCAATTCCTTACAAGCTGCTTCCACTAGCTGTTGAGCTTTGGAGCGTGATTCTTCAAGTCCCCAAAGGCTGGGATAGGTAACTTTTTTAGCTATGAGGTCTTTACCAGCAGTTTTACCTAATTGTTCCTGGGTAGCAGTGATATCCAGAATATCATCGATGATCTGAAATGCCAGACCAATGTTTTGAGAATAGCGAGAAAGTCGTTGGACATCTTCCGCAGATGCCCCGGCAATCATGCCTCCACAAACAACACTGGCTTCTAAAAGGGCAGCTGTTTTGTGGTTATGAATAAAATTCAGGGTTTCTAGAGAAATATCTGATTTACCTTCTGAGTCTAAATCAACCACTTGACCGCCGACTAAGCCGGCGGCTCCCAAGGCTTTGCCGAGACGGGCAATTACTTGTATAACTCTTTCTCTAGGAACGTTTTCCGGAGTTTGAGTGGCAACAAACTCAAAAGCGTAAGCCAACAAGCCATCACCAGCCAAAATGGCGATATTGTCCCCATAAACTTTGTGATTTGTCAGTCTGCCCCGACGATAATCATCATTATCCATTGCTGGCAGGTCGTCGTGAATTAAGGACATTGTATGGATCATTTCTGTCGCACAGGCTGTTGGCATGGCCATTTCAATTGTGCCACCCATGATTTCACAAGCCGCTAGGCAGAGAATGGGGCGTATGCGCTTACCTCCAGCTAATAGCGAGTAGCGCATTGATTCATAAATCTTTTCTGGATAAATCACGGGAATAGCCTGATCCAGAGCAGTTTCACAAAGCTTTTGCCGCTCTTTGAGATAGGCTACCAGGTTAAAGGTGGCTTCCTCTTTCATTTTCTGGAAGTTATCAGCTGCTACCATTCTTCAAATTCCTTCAATTTTAGGCTGTTGGCTGTTTGTCTTATCCGTCACAATTTTAAGATGCTGTGGCGCGGAAAAAGTCAAACAATTTTAGATTTTAGATTTTAGATTTTGGATTGACAATCTAGGGACTTGAGGATTTTCGATTGATTCTACAGATAATTTGGGAGTTTGTAGCATTAAGGAACTATTGGTGATGAGTTAGGGGTAAGGTGTTAATAATTTAGAGTTCATAACTCACAACTCACAACTACTTCGCCTTTTTCAAATAGCTGGCGACTGTATTTTGCAATAAAATAGCAACTGTCATCGGACCAACACCACCAGGAACTGGAGTGATATATTCCGCTACACCAGCAGTTGATTCCCAGTCAACATCGCCGACTAAGCGACTTTTGCCACTGGCATCTGTTACACGATTCATCCCCACATCTACCACAACGGAGCCTGATTTTACCATCTGGGCTGTAATTAATCCTGGGCGACCTACAGCTGCAATGATCAGATCAGCATTCTTCGTGATCGTACCAAGGTCAAGCGATCGCGAGTGAGCAATTGTGACAGTAGCATCAGCTTCCAGTAGCATCAAGGCCATTGGTTTGCCTACTAAAATACTGCGTCCCACCACTACAGCGTGTTTTCCCTGCAAAGAAATTTCATATTCCTGTAATAGCCGCATCACACCAGCTGGGGTACAACTGCGTAAACCAGGTTCTCCCCGCACTAATCGCCCCAAGTTGACTGGATGCAGTCCATCAGCATCTTTGTCTGGGTCTATTTTATTCAGCAGGGCGACAGCATCCAAGTGGCTAGGTAGAGGTAACTGCACGAGAATACCATCCACACGTTCATCTTCGTTGAGTGCAGCAATGACTGCTTCTAGTTCCCCTTGGGTGGTTTCTGTGGGAAAATGCTGTCCAAAAGAAGCAATACCAACTTTAGCGCAGGCTCTTTCTTTGTTGCGGACATAAGCAGCTGAGGCTGGGTTATCCCCCACCATTAATACAGCTAAACCAGGCGATCGCCCAATTTTTGCTTGTGTTTCTGTAGTGATAGCTGAAAGTTCTTGATGAATTTTGTCAGCTAAAGCTTTACCATCGAGAAGTTTGGCAGTTTTTGTTTCCATTAGAATTCCTACAAGACGCGCCTTTAGTCTAGATTTGCTGTCTTTTGCAGCAGAGTCAACAGTCATAAATAACTTTTGTCTATTGACTATCAAGGCGTTGCTGCTTAGTGCCTTAGCGTCTTTCTATCCACAAGACTATATTTATATTGTTTATCTTCTCAGATCAACTGCCTCATCTGAACGCGAAGGAATGAAATATAAAGGGTAATGGGAAATCATCCCCCGCAACCCTCCCCAAATTTACGCACGGTAACTAACTTGATGCAACCAACCAAAAAATTTCACCTTTGCAGTATGATTCCTTACCGCCAGGGAATTACTTTGTTACTTGTTGCGGGTCTTTGCAGTTGTAGTTCCTTGACAATACCGAGCTTCAAAGCTGGTAACTTAAGCATTGGCAGCAATGTCACCCTGATTCAGGAAATTAAACCAGAGACAGACCAGGAGACTATCGTTTACGTCCAAGGTAAGGTGGAAAAGCAAGTTCCCTTAGTTAATCAATGGGCATATCAAATTAATGACTCCACTGGTAAAATTTGGGTGATTACTAATCAACCCAATCTCAAGGAGGGGGCGCAAGTGGTAATTAAGGGTAAAGTTCGCTACAAGAGTATTCCCTTAGCTGACCAAGAGTTTGGGGAAGTTTATCTAGAGGAAAGTTAAGATTTTCAGGAGAAATTACCAGTAAAAATTCATGACTAATCAACCAGTTCATGTAGCGATCGCAATTCTTTACCAAGAAGACAAGTTTCTCATGCAACTGCGAGACAACATCCCAGGGATTATCTACCCTGGTTACTGGGGGCTATTCGGTGGACATCTTGAACTTGGTGAAACGCCAGATGTAGCAGTCAAGCGAGAAGTTATCGAAGAAATCGGCTATACCCTCCCATCATTTTCGGAATTTGGTTGTTATGCAAATGATGCTGTTGTTCGTCATGTCTTTCATGCACCACTGCTAGTCGAATTAAACCAACTTGTTTTAAACGAAGGTTGGGATATGGGATTATTAACACCTAAAGATATTCGCCAAGGTAACTGTTATTCCCCAATTGCCGATGAAATCCGACCTTTAGGCACTATACATCAGAAAATTATGTTGGATTTCATTAGTCAATCAATTTTAGATTTTAGATTTTAGATTTTGGATTAGACTGCAATCTAAAATAC
>NZ_CAWQOY010000049.1:0-6414 GCF_963896525.1 Nodularia sp. LEGE 04288 | reverse complement strand
GGTTAGGGGTGGGGTCTTATCAATTTGTATCCTAACATTACAAAAAAGTGGTGTAATTTCTGCCAATAAGCGTTACTATAATGAGTGCTTAACCAGGGAACTCTGCTACAGTCTATGCCTAGAGCTTCAGTAATTGGATTGGGAAAGTCCGGTGTTGCTACGGCGAGATTGTTGAAACGGGAAGGTTGGGAGGTAGTGCTAAGTGATAGTAACACCTCCTCTAGCCTCCTGAAACAACAACAAGAACTCGCTACCGAGCAAATCACTGTAAAATTGGGGCATTCCCTTGATTTAGATGGCACTGATTTATCTGATTTAATTGTTGTTAGTCCTGGGGTTCCTTGGGATATTCCCGTGTTAGTCCAGGCGCGAGAATTAGGTATTGAAACTATCGGCGAAATGGAATTGGCTTGGCGATATTTACAAGCTTCTCCTTGGGTAGGCATTACTGGAACGAATGGTAAAACCACGACTACCGCTTTAATTGCCGCCATATTTCAAGCCGCCGGATTAAATGCCCCTGCCTGTGGTAATATTGGTTATGCTGCCTGTGAAGTTGCCTTATCTGAAAAACTTCCAGATTGGGTAATCGCAGAAATTAGCAGTTATCAAATAGAATCTTCAGTTACTCTTGCTCCCCGCATCGGAATTTGGACGACTTTTACACCAGACCATCTCCCCCGTCATAAGACTTTAGAAAATTACTACAATATCAAAGCTAAGTTATTAAATCAGTCCCATTTACAAATATTTAATGGTGATGACTCCTATTTAAATAAGATGGGTATCACTCATTGGCCTGATGCTTACTGGACAAGTGTCAAAGGTGAAGATTTTTTACTTAGTGAACAAGGCTTTTATATTGAAGACGGTTGGGTTGTCGAAAAGTTAAAACCCAACTTTAAACCAGAAAGACTTCTCTCAGCCTCGGCTTTGCGAATGGTAGGAGAACATAATCTGCAAAATCTGTTAATGGCTGTTGCTGCGGCGCGGTTAGCAGGAATTGAAACCGATGCTATAGATACTGCAATTCGTAATTTTTCTGGTGTTCCCCATCGTTTAGAACATATTTGCACTTGGGAAGGGATTGATTTTATTAATGATAGCAAAGCCACTAATTATGATGCGGCTGAAGTTGGGTTAGTCTCTGTGAATAGTCCGGCGATTTTGATTGCTGGTGGTGAAGCGAAACCGGGTGATGATACTGGCTGGTTAGCTAAAATTCAAGCTAAAGCGGCGGTGGTGTTATTAATTGGTAGTGCCGCACCCGCATTTGCTCAACGTCTGCAAGCGGTGGGTTATAGTAATTATGAAATTGTGGAAACGATGGATAAGGCTGTTTCTCGGTCAGCAGAATTAGCTCAAGAATATCACGCGTCTGTGGTGCTTTTATCACCAGCTTGTGCGAGTTTTGACCAGTATCCTAATTTTGAGGCCAGGGGTGATGATTTTCGTCAGTTGTGTTTGGCTTGGGTGGGATGAAATATGAGAGGTTCACGCATTGGCGCTAGCCTCTCCCTTTGGGAGAAGGGCGCAAAGTCGCAAAGGAAGAAATTAAAGGTAAAATGTGAAGGGTAAGAATTTATTCTATTTTTATGACTGTGAAATTCGGTAATGAAAAAGATAAGTTAGAGGAAAGCACTAGTATAGAGATAAATCAGGAAGCTGAAGCTGAAAAGGTTCTATGTGATCATTGTCGGCGCACCGCTACGAATGGGATTAAATGTAAGGGAATTTGTGTGGCTGACAATGACTATTAATTCACACTCTCACGCAGAGGGTTAGAGGAGATGCTACACCCCTTCTGATTATACTTTTAATGCCCGCTTTTGTAATTGGATTTCTAGGCGATCGCCTGGCTTCGGTTCCATGACTTTTGTAGTCAAATTATTCTGATTTAGTAAGGCGTTAAACTCTTCGACAGTTCCTTCAGCTTTTAAGAATTTCGTCAGCAAACCTTCAAAGATTACGTCTCCACCCGCAGCTGTGGGAAGCATGATTTGTGGTTGTAACCACTGTGCAACTTCCAATGCACTCTTGCGACCTTTAATGATTGGCAAACCTAAAGGTAATGTCACATCAACTATTGGCGTAATCACTACATCAACCGGGGCAAACTTTTTCACTTCTGGCGAATGCGACCCATGTGGCTCATAGTAAAGTGTCAAACCAGTGCTGACTTCTTTGAGCAAATAACCATTTTCTACTAGGTTATAACCGACTGTGGAGCCAGGAACAGCAGTAATTTCTACCTGCTCATTCAAGTTAAAACTCTCACCATGAGCTAAAGATTTTACAGAAGTATAACCCAAACCCTGTAATAATTTTGCAGCATTGGGAGAAGCCACAGATGGAATTTGGTGGTCAAGCTGCTTCAGGGTTGGTGGATGAGCATGGTCTTCTAAACCTTGAGACAGCAAAATCAGATCAATATTCTCTGGTATGGGGCGTTCTTGTGTGCGGGAACCTCTGAAAAACCAATCCAAATTGCCAAAAGTTAAGGAATCAACCAGCCAAGGGTCAAGTAATATGCGTTGGTTGCCGATTTCTAGTAGCCAACTATTGCTGTCAAACCAAGTTAAGTACATAACTAAATTAAAAATAACACCTACCTTTATTATGGATGGGTTGAAGTGAGTATGGGAGACAAAGCCTGACATTTAAGACCGTAGTTGCGCTACCATATTTGCGGGATTCCAGTAAGCGCGAGTTGTTTTAATCTTACCGACTGCGTTAATTTCAAAAATCGTAATTCCTTCAAAGATAACTGACTTACCTCTCTTACTCACACCTTCCATCGTCCACTTTACCGCCGCCTCATTACCACCAACGAAGATATGCTCAATTTTTGGTTCTAATTTGTCAAAAAATGCTTGTAACTGCCCCATAAACTCGCGATATCCCTCATGTACTTTGGCTGGCGGTTCACCAACTGGGTCATGACTTATAGCATCTTCGGCAAAATTCTCTACCCAGCCTTCTGGATTCATGGCGGCAATGTTAGCAAAATAAGCGGATACAATTGTTTCGATGGGTTCCTGTGACATGATGGGATGCTTTTAGTAATAGGTCACAAACAGTTATTTATTATACAGCTAATTCACGCATTTAGATGAATTTTCTCGATAAAACGGAGACTGGTATCGAGGACGGAAACTCCGGAGAGTCAGTGGAGTCTTAGAAAGAAGAAGCCCTAGAAGTGATTTGGGGAATCCCACGCCTTCCAGGGGTGCGAGAATTTAAAAATATCATAGGTAGTGTAGGAGAAAAACGTGAAAAAAGCGGATCTTGCCAAAATACTCATTTCATCACTCAGTTGCTTAACTGTATTTGTTCCCAGTCAAGCTTCGGCTCAGTTTTTACCACAACCTTGGGTTTCTGTGGGTGAAAAAGATGGTGATGTTACCTATGCTGTAGGAGTGAGAGCTTTAGATTTTGGGGTGGAGTTAGGAAGAGGCCCTGACGGTTCTACTGGCGCAGATGTTTTGAAATTTCTCAGTTTACCAGTGATTTCACCTTATGTAGGAGTTGGTTGGTATTCAGAAGATCAGGGGGTGGCTTTTTCTGGTGGTGTTCAGGCTAGTGCTACCGATAACGTTTTTATCGGTGCTGGTTACAATTCTGTGCGAGGTTTGAACGGACAACTAGGAATAAAATTTTAATTTGTTCGGTTACTAATTGAACAATGAAGCAATACCTCATTTCGTCTTTTTAGGCTAGGTGAGGTATTTTGCTGGTTGGTATAAATATCTGGGAATCTGTTAACGATAAACTTTATTTTTTTCACAAATGTTTCTTAAGGTAGTAGTATAGGCAGTGGTCATTAATATTAATGAACAAACAGAAATGTGGGGATGATAGAGTTAATCTCTCATGACCAGCTACTATGTTTGCAGTACACTGAGAATTTTATTTACTTAACAGGAATATCTTTATGGAGCCAGGATTAAGGTTACTCACTCAATTGGTGATCGAGTTTACACCTGTGATTGTCACCCTCATCCAAAAGCGAACTGAAGAAAGTCTGACTACAAGCAATCTTCAATTTCCTCAAGTAATACAAGAATTCATCCAAACTGTCAATTTACCTCGGCAAAGAGATGGTGTGATTACCGGATTTGAACAACAAAAACTTTTGCAACAAGAATTGGCTGTTTATCAACGTGAAACACAGTTACAAATAGCAACGCAAGCACGAGAAACATCGCTGAAATTGCCGGAAGTTGCCCAAATTTTCGATAACTGGCCTTTGAGGCTGTATCCTTCTCAAATTTTAGATTCTGGGATTAATTCTCAACGTCCCCCGCTGAAAATTTTTCTGGCTCCTCCACAAATTAAGTTTGACCAATTTGACCAGATAAGTCAGGATAATTCGGCAATAGAGCTAATATTGGCTGAAGGTTTACGAGAGTTTCTACACAAACATTATTCGCTCCACAGTCCCATTCGACCCACAGAACTTTTAGCAGGAGCTTGGGATAGTAAACGGTTTCATAGTGAATCGAGTATTAAAGCTTTGTTTGGAATGTTAAAAACAGAGCCGATTTTGATTTTAGAATCGGAACATGATGGGGATTATCTAAATTTCCGCATTGCTTATTGGGGATTAGGTCAGGAAACCTATTACTATAAAACCATTTTTCGGCTACCTTATCGCGAAATTCTCCATGAGTCTGCCAAAAGTCGGGCTTTAGAATGGAGAAAAATTCGGAATGAACTTTTATTAATGGGGGAAGATATCGCCGAAATCAATCATTTAGGCGAAGATAATGTGTTGAATTTAGAAATTTTAGAAAAGTCGGAAAAATGGCAAGCTCAAGGTATTGATATTAGTCAATTATCTTTAAAGTATCAAGTTAATCATCAGGATTTGGCTAAACTTTGCCAGGTGTTAATTAACTGTCATTGTTTAGTTGCTGCTTGGGTAGCTGATGCTTATCACTTAGTTGACGCTGATGTGCCGCCTTTATTACCAGAGGTGCTGCCCAGTTTACTTCAAAATAGTTTTAACTTACAATCTGTACAGGAACTTTTGCGGGTATACGCTACAGGTTACCAAGAAGTTTACCAAGCTCTAGAACATGAGCGTCGTTACTGGGTTCCAGAATTGGCTTTGCAATTAGCCCAAAGTTTATCTCATTTGCCCGATCGCTCTTGGGCGCAGTCACAGGTTGATTACTCGATAAACACATGGTTGGAATTGCGTCAAGTATCCCGCCAGGATTTGATGAATCCTTTCGAGGCGATGCAATCAGCTCTCAAGGTAGAAGACAAGGAATATCTGGAAAAGTTAAAAGCATATTTTATCGCCGTTAGCGATCGCCAAGGGATTTCGGATGTAGATCGGCTTTTAGATGCGATCGCTCATATGCAGCACCAAATTACTCTAGCATCCCCCGCTGTGAGTTATACTCTGAAGGCACATTCGGGGAAAGTTGCATCTGTGGCGATTAGTTCCGATGGCGGAGTTTTAGTCAGTGGCTGTGCAGACAAAACTATTAATATCTGGAATCTTCAGACTGGCAAACAAATTCGCACCCTCACAGATCATAAAGGCGAAGTTTCATCTGTTGCAATTAGCCCTGATAGTAATTTCCTGGCTGTTGGTAGTTGTGAACATCCCAGAAGTAATGTGAGAGTGTGGGACTTAAAAACGGGGAAATTACTGCATACGCTTCTAGGACATCAAAAACCAGTCAATGTAGTCGCAATGAGCCACGATGGGCAGATGCTCGCCAGTGGAAGTAATAAAATCAAAATCTGGAATTTGCATACAGGCGATCGCATTTGTACACTTTGGCATACCTTTGCTGTTCATGCGATCGCTATTAGCCGCGATGGTAAAATCCTTGTCAGTGGTAGTGCTGATAGTAAAATCAGATTATGGAACCCACGCACAGGTGATCCGTTAAGCACCTTCATCGGTCACTCAGGTGAGGTAAAATCAATTGCCATAAGTCCTGATGGACAACTCCTTTTTAGTGGTAGTGCTGACACAACGATTAAAATTTGGCATTTAAATTCAGGTAAACTTCTGCATACATTAAGTAGTCATGCAGATGCGGTGCAATCATTAGCCATAAGTCCTGATGGCAAAACCCTCTTCAGTAGTAGTGCTGACAAAACGATTAAAATTTGGCAACTTTCCACAGGTGAAGTCTTGCAAACTCTAACTGGACATTCCGGAAGTGTAAATGCTATTTCTTTGAGTCCTGATGGTAAGTTACTCGCTAGTGGTAGTGCTGACAAAACGATCAAAATTTGGCAAATATAGCAACCGTGGGAAGCATAAAGTAGGTGGGCGTAAATAAAGTTAACTGGTGGGGGTCGTCATTGGTCATTAGTCACATTGGGAAGTCACAATTTTTCCCCCTGCTCCCTGCTCCCTGCTCCCCTGCTCCCTGCTCCCTGCTC
>NZ_CAWQOY010000048.1:0-6701 GCF_963896525.1 Nodularia sp. LEGE 04288 | reverse complement strand
CTCCCTACTCCCCACTCCCCATTTCCTCCTATCATGAAAATATAAGAAAATATCAAGTCGCCAGAATCTCACGGCAAAACATGGGTAGTATTTGGGAAATCGATTTTTACTCTCGTCCAATTTTGGACGAAAATCAGAAAAAAGTTTGGGAAGTCTTAGTTTGCGAAAGTCCTTCGGATATCCGCACCAAACCGGAATCTTTGTTTCGTTATGCACAATATTGCCCCAGCACTCAGGTAAATTCGGGTTGGTTGCGGAGGGCGTTACAGGAAGCCATCGAAAAGGCAGGGGAAGCACCAATCAGAATCCGCTTTTTCCGCCGTCAAATGAGCAACATGATTACTAAAGCTTGCCAGGATGTGGGTATCCCTGCTCAACCTAGCCGCCGTATTTTAGTTCTCAATCAATGGTTGAAACAGCGCATGGAGGAAGTTTATCCTCAAGAACCAGGGTATCAAGGCGGTACTAATCTCTCGGTGCGCTTAGACAGCCCTTTACCTCAACGTTTACCAGATGCTTTAGAAGGTAAGCAGTGGGCATTTGTTAGCCTACAAGCTGCTGATTTTGCCGAAATGTCAGAATGGGAGATTGGCTTTGGTGAAGCTTTTCCCCTGGAGTTGGCTAATGTGTCTCCTGAAACTCGCATTCCTGGTGTGTTAATTTTCTCACCTAGAGCCTTACCTATAGCCGGGTGGCTGTCGGGTTTGGAATTGGCTTGCTTGAACTTTGACACTAAACAAGGGGAAAGATTGGTTTTAGAAACTGGTGCTACGGAAAGTTGGATTTTGGCTAATATCAAAAATCCCCAAACTTTAGCAGAAGCCAAAGGTTATGAGAAAGCCAAAGAAGAAGCTAATGGAGTGCATTTTATTGGTGTTCAGTCTGATCCTCAAGCAGAATCTTTCACCGGATTCTGGCTTCTCCAAAATTTAAATATTGCGTAAGTAGAGAGGAGTGATCAGTTAGTCAAATGCCCAATACTGATACAGACTAATACATACCGATGATTTTCGGAGAATTTTTTTGGTGGATGAAACGCGGATAGTTACCAATGATTTGGGATAATTGTCTGCGTCCATCTGCATTTTCAAATGGCTTTTGCCAATATATGCCGATAGACACCAATGATTAGGGATAATTATCTGCGTTGATTGATTTGCAGCTGAAAATCCAAAATCCACAATTCACCGAGGGTCATGGGTTCTGAAAACTTGACACAAGATACACTAGCAGAACAACTGCTGGAACTAGCTATCAAATCGGGAGCTGAAGCTGCGGAAGTTTATCAGTCGCGATCGCTTTCTCGTCCCGTATTTTTTGAGGCTAACCGTCTCAAACAGCTAGAAACTAGCCAATCTGAAGGCACAGCACTACGACTATGGCGCAACGGGCGACCAGGACTGACGGTAGCTTATGGTTCTGTCGCCGCCCAAACAATGGTGGAACGAGCTTTGGCTTTGACTCAGCTGAATCAACCAGAAGCAGTGGAGTTAGTCAAGAATTCTCAGCCATCTTATCCAGACATCGGGTCATCTGTACCCTTAGAACTATTGGTCAACTGGGGCAAAGAAGCGATCGCTCTCATTCGTGATGTCTATCCAGATGTGCTGTGCAACAGTGACTGGGAATGTGATGTGGAAACTACTAGACTTTCCAATAGTCAAGGTTTAGATTGTTACTACAGTGATACAACCCTCAGTTGCTACATGGCTGCCGAATGGGTCAGGGGTGATGATTTTTTAAGCGTTGCGGATGGACAAACCCAACGGGATATTCTCCACCCTGAGAAATTAGCCCATCAAATTTTACAAAGATTAGATTGGTCTAGAGAAAACGTCCCACCCCCCACCGGTCGCGTTCCAGTTTTATTTACATCTAAAGCGGCTGATATGCTTTGGGGGACTGCACAAGCAGCGTTAAATGGTAAGCGGATTCTGGAAGTAGCTTCTCCTTGGGTAGAACGTCTGGGTAAACCAGTGATGTCACCCAGCCTCACCCTTTACCAAGACCCACAGGCTGGCCCTTACAGTTGTCCTTTTGATGATGAAGGTACTCCCACAACTGCTTTAGTATTTATCCAAGACGGAATTTTACAAAATTTTTATTGCGATCGCACCACAGGAAAACAACTAGGTATTAACACGACTGGTAACGGTTTTCGCCCTAGTTTTGGCAGTTATCCTAGCCCTGGCTTATTTAATTTCTTGATCCAGCCTGGTTCAGCATCACTCCAAGATTTAATTCACCAAATGGATGATGGCTTAATTGTCGATCAAATGCTAGGTGGTGGCAACGGTATTTCTGGCGACTTTTCCATCAATATTGATTTGGGCTATCGTGTCAAAAACGGTCAGATAATTGGGCGTGTTAAAGATACGATGGTCGCAGGTAACGTCTACACAGTTCTCAAACAATTAGTAGCATTAGGTAACGATGCTGATTGGAATGGGTCTTGTTATACACCATCACTGATAGTAGAAGGATTGTCTGTAACTGGGAGAATTTCTTAAAAATTCCAGCTAGCATCCCAGCTTAATTTATCACTTCTGATTAATTAAAAATGCGCTTTCTCAGGCTATAACTATAACCAGGGAAAATAAACATATGTGGGATTTTCTGGTAAGTTAGTTTGTAAAAAATTATCTATAAACTTGCGTCTAACTCAGTATCTGGAAAAAACCCTCTCTTAACTTGGCCTTCTTCTCCTGCAAAGACGCTGTGCGAATGCGAAGCATCTGATCAGAGAAGACTTCTTCTGTGCTAACAGAACTATTTCTAGCAATATGTTGAATAGATATGCTTTTTTTAAAACTGGCTTTTTTAGGTCAACTTTGGTTGTTTTGATCAGATGAATTTTTAATTATTATGGCGCTTTCTGCTCTAAATCAGCGCTTTCGCTTCTGGTTGCAACCGAGAAAAGGTTTAGCGATCGCCGAAGCTTGTATTATTGGTCTTGTCGCCGCCCTATCTGCGGTATTCCTCAAATCTGGATCAGGATGGTTGGGGACATGGCGAGTCCAGACTAGCCAAATCTCACCAGCATGGTTAGTCTTACCAGGAATTGGTCTGAGTTTTGGGTTGATAGCTGGTTGGTTAGTTAATAGATTTGCCCCAGAGGCTTCAGGTAGCGGTATCCCTCAAGTGAAAGCCACCCTGGCTAATGTCCCAATTACATTATCTTGGCGAGTCGCAATTATAAAGTTAATCAGTGCCATCATCACCCTTGGTTCAGGAATGGCTTTAGGGCGACAAGGCCCCACCGTTCATGTAGGGGCGGGTTTAGCCGCAGGAATGAGTAGCTGGGTTCCCACTTCCCCAGATCATCGACGACAGATGATTGCGGCGGGTGCGGGTGCGGGTTTAGCCGCAGCTTTCAATGCCCCAATCGCCGGAGTATTATTTATTGTTGAAGAATTACTCCAGGATTTATCAGGGCTGACTTTAGGAACTGCCATTATCGCTTCCTTTATTGGTGGTGTAGTCTCCCGACTATTAGGTGGCGGTAGTTTGCAACTAAATTTGGAGTTGATGCAATACTCTAGTAATTTCACCTTGCCAGAAATTCCCTTTTTTGTGTTGTTGGGGATTTTAGCAGGTTTTCTGGGGGCATTATTTAATCGTGGTCTAATTGCTAGTATCAAAATTTATCAAACTTTCCACCTCAGCTTACCCCTAAAAATGGCTTTAGCTGGATGCATTTCCGGTCTAGTCGTGGCAATACTCCCAGAATCTTTCCGTAATTATGCAGGTTTACGGGAGTACATGATTATCAGTGAAGCCAATGTGTCTTTTGCCGCGATCGCCTTTTTTTCTCAATTTATTCTTACCCTGATCGCCTTTGGTTCCGGTGCGCCTGGGGGGTTATTTGCACCTAGTCTGATTTTAGGTTCTTGTTTAGGACACCTGGTTGGTGTAACTTCCTCTTATTTCTTAGCAGTGGATTCTCCCACGACTTACGCTTTAGCCGGTATGGGAGGTTTTTTTAGTGCCGTTTCTAAAGTCCCAATCACAGCCATTGTGATTGTGTTTGAAATGACTACAGATTTCAATTTGGTACTACCATTGATGATTGTCTCTGTAGCCGCTTACTTGGTTTCTGACAAAGTAATGCCTGGATCGTTATATGACAAACTATTACAGCTAAAAGGCATCACAATTACGAAAGCAGTTTCCGCCGAGGGGATATTAACCAAGTTAACAGCCCACGATGTGATGCAGCATCGAGTCGAAACTCTGGATGCAGATATGACATTAGAAGAAGCAATGCAAGTATTTTCTCGTTCCCATCATCGGGGCTTTCCAGTGGTAGAAAACGGCAAGCTAGTAGGAATTATCACCCAATCGGATTTTGTCACCCAACGCGATAGTGATTCGTACATCCTGGGTAATAGCCAGTCACCAAAGGATGTCTCATTAAGGGAGATTATGATCCACTCGCCAATGACGGTAAAATCCAAACATAACCTCAGTAATGTCCTGTATTTGCTCGATCGCTATCAAATCAGCCGCTTACCAGTAGTCGAAGGGCGGAAATTAGTTGGGATTATTACCCGTGCAGACATCATCCGCGCCCAGGCTGAACATCTTAATTATGGCAACGTTACCCCAGAATCACAGCCGGAACCTTCTTATGTAGTTTATCAAACGCGATCGCCTAATATTGGCAGAGGTCGATTATTAGTCCCAGTAGCGAATCCCGAAACCGCCGCTATCCTCTTACAAATGGCCGCAGCGATTGCACGCGATCGCCATTATGAAATCGAATGCGTGCAAATAATCTTAGTATCGCGTCAAAGTTCGCCATCAGAAACACCAGTCAGAACCGCCAAAAGTCGCCGCTTACTCCGACAAGCCGAAGTTTTAGCAAAAAAGTGGAAAATTCCCTTACACACCCAAATTAGAGTCGCCCACGACCCCGCCCAGGCAATATTGGAAACCATCGACGAACGGCATATAAACCTGATTTTAATGGGATGGAAAGGTGAAACTTCTACACCTGGACGGATTTTTGGCAATGTTGTAGACACCATAATTCGCCAAGCCACCTGCGACGTAATGCTAGTAAAACTGGGGCAAAAAGCACAAAAAATATTTGCTACTAAATTTCCTCAGTCCCTTGAAGAGATGCAACGCCAATCGCTACAACGGGGGGAATTTCCCCAACCTGCTGGCGCATCAATCGCGTCTCTACCCACTCCCCAATTCAACCGTTGGCTAGTAACAATGGCTGGCGGCCCCAATGTCAGGGTAGCGATTAAATTATTACCTGCCTTAGTGACATTGGGGAATGATCCATACATTCGGCTGACGCAGGTGTTTAAACCATCTCAATTAAAACCAGACATGACAGTTTTAGAACAAGCCACCCGCATTCTGATGCGTCGCCGCAAATTATCCAGCAATGTAGTTGCTATCCCAGTCCAAGCAGATTCGGTAGCGGAAGGAGTGATTAACCTCGTGAAAACCGAAGGTTATGATGTTGTGGTTGTAGGGGCTTCTCGTGAGGGATTATTACAGCAAGCAGTTCAAGGTAATATTCCCGAAGCGATCGCCTCTGGTGTGGACTGTACAGTCATTTTAGTCAGAGGCGCAATTAGTAGTTAGGCATTTTCTTGATCTTAATCTTCCTTATAAATATTCAAATCATTGAGCATTAAAATCTGATAATTTAATCAAATGTACCCCGTACATACGTTGAAATCTGGGAAATAAGTACATCATCAACCGTTCTATAAAAGGAAATCTGTTTAAGTATTGAGGAAAATCTGCTGGGATATAGAGCGAACGATGCACCTGATATCTTGAATCCCAAGCTTGTATTTCCTGAATATTGCGAATTCCCCACTGGTACTTAGCATTTGTATATTTAACTGCATCGAATCCACGACGAATGCTAATTAAGAATGGGGAAGTGGCATCAAATAAAATCCACGAACCCGGAAAGTGTTCTGCCAATGTTTTAAATATCCTCTTCACTTGCTGCTCAGAAAAATAAAGTAAAACACCCTCTGCAATAAATAACATTGGACTATTGCTTAAGCTTTTAACCTCATCTATCCACTCTGTTTCTAACACAGAAGCCGAAATAAATCGACGGCGATCACTCTCCTGAAAAAAGCGTTTTCTGACAGCCATTGTATCAGGTAAATCTAGATCAAACCAATTTAAATTACCATCATCTAATCGTTCAAATCTATTATTCAAACCTGTGCCAATTTCTAAAATAGAAGTTAGTGAATAGGTTTGCAAAAACTGTTTAACTATCTCGTCAAATGCTTTGTTGCGAATACATATTATCGCTTGAGAGCTTTTGTCTTGGGAGAATCTTTGAAAATCATAGTCAATTTTAGCCAGGATATCAGCAGACCCTGAATCAACCATAATGGGGTCGATTTGGTTCATTTCAAATGCCCTTGCCCACAGGGTAATTAGCAGTGTTTCTTGAATAGTACCTAAGCTGACAGTGTTTGGATTAATCATTTATTTTGATAAAAAATGTGGGGGATTCTTATCTAATCAGATGTTGCATTGCTTCTAAAAAATTTGTGAAATCTTGAATCAACACAGCTTGCAAATTTCATCTTTATACCTAACTTAGTAACAATGATTCAACATCTAATACCAATTTAATATAAAGATGCATAAATAGAATTTAACCAGAAATCCAGTTCCCCTCCTCGCCTGCGGGGAGGGGTTAGGGG
>NZ_CAWQOY010000047.1:0-7189 GCF_963896525.1 Nodularia sp. LEGE 04288 | reverse complement strand
AGAACCCCACCCCCAACCCCCTCCCCGCAAGCGAGGAGGGGACTATGATATACCTCATGTGATTAGGAACCGCTATATGCCAGGATATTACATAAGTTATTTTGCTTCTACCTGTGCTGCTGCTGAATTGACAGTTTAAGGTAATTGATCATTGTTTGTTGCTTGTTGGCGTTTGCTTGATTCAATTCTCTCCTTAAACAAACTCATTACAACTTTAACTTAAAATTGTGGCAAATGTCCAACTTTAGGCAGGTGTGATGTCTGCAAAATGAGGCAGAGACAGATAGAGTGGAGAGGTAAATGGGTGTAAATGTCGCATTCAACCCGGAAAGCTGGTAGTGTGTATTCTCGATCCTACTGTTGAGCATAAAGTAAAGTGGCTGCCGAATCGATGACCATCACGATTACACTCGATACTGAGTATGTTAACAATCTAGATATTTCACCTGCCGTCAGGGTGATTGAGCAACTGCTGGAAGAGAAGGCGATCGCATCTCACGAACAGCAACTGAGCTTTGAGATAAAATATGCTTTAGAACCTGGAGACCCCCGCGAACTTTCCGAAATTCCAGAGTTGCGACTGTGGTTTGTGCGTTTGGATGCCAAATATCCCTGGTTACCATTTTTACTTGATTGGAAATCTGGCGAATTTGCTCGTTATACGGCCATGCTTGTACCACACCAATTCAGTGCTAAAGAAGGTATTCAATATAATCCGGAAGCTTTAGAAATATTTCTGATGCACAAAATTTTTATTTTAGGTGATTGGCTAAAACAGCAAGGTATCCCCAGCCAATCGCGGTTAAAGTCTATGGCGCAAATGCTCGGTTATGACTTAGATGATACCTTTTTTGAGATTTTTTCTTAAGAACCTCACCCTTAATCCCTCTCTTTAGTAAGGCTACGGTGTACACAGAAGTCTTGCCTGTCTGCGTTTGAGCCTGTTTTGCCCCCTAAATCCCCCAAGTTTGGGGGACGAGTGAAAATTCTTGTTCCCCCAGAATTGGGGGTTAGGGGGCGATTCGATCACTTGTGTGTACACGGTAGCTTTAGTAAGGAGAGGGGAGAATGTCAAAAATCTTCCATGTATATACATAATTAGGTTTCTGAGTTGTGATCATCTAAAGTCCCGTTACGGGCAAAAATTTCAATAGCTTCACTTCTGGTCAAATTATTTTCAGATGCCAATTCTGCCAGCTTTTCCCAAGCTGTATCTGTGAGTCGCATAGACCTGAGATGTTTCGGCTCACGACCATAATCCATCTTAAATTGACCCGAAGCAGTACGCTTGCGCCTTGGTGATTTCTGAAGAGTACCTGAGTACTGATTGACGGTTGGCGGTTTGGGAGTCTGATTACTGGTGACTAAGTTAATTAGTTGGTCAATGAGGCGATCGCGCTCCATTGGTAACAACTGGTGACTATGTAACATATTCTGAATA
Source organism: Nodularia sp. LEGE 04288 (assembly GCF_963896525.1). Classification (NCBI taxonomy): domain Bacteria; kingdom Bacillati; phylum Cyanobacteriota; class Cyanophyceae; order Nostocales; family Nodulariaceae; genus Nodularia; species Nodularia sp. LEGE 04288. The sequence goes on along the minus strand of NZ_CAWQOY010000047.1, from coordinate 5,748 downwards.
ATGGTGAAATGTACTAATGTCCCCATAAAAATCCGCGCCGCTACTGCTGGGTCAGGTAGTTGCAGTTCTGGATGGTCTGTAAAATATTGCGTCAGCATTTCCAAAGCAGGTTTGTGTATGTTCCGCACAAACTCTTGCGCCAGTAACGGGAAACGTCCAGACTCGCCGATAATCACTCTGACTAAATTCAATATTTCCTGCTGTTCGGTCATCCGCACCAAAATGTTGGTTGCTAAACGGCGCAAAACATTTTGAGGTTCTCCTTCCAGGAAATGCGGGTCTTGGGGATTAAATACTGCCCGAAAATTTTCCTGGGCTAGTCGCTCAATCAGGGCAATAAATAATCTCTCTTTATCCTGAAAGTAGCTGTAAACCGTTGTTTTGGATACTCCTGCTGCTGCTGTCACCTTATCCATTGTTGTAGCAGCATAGCCATTTGCTAAAAATTCTTGCATAGCACCAGCGAAAATCGCATCAACTTTCTCTGGTGACAGCAAACGGTCTACCTGATTACTTTTTGGCTGTTTTTTTTTCATATTCAGATTTTTGGACTATTGACATTATTAGAATGTACAGTTTAGTTTAGTTACATAACAACTGAACTAACTAGTTTACTCATACGTAAAAGAGGGGGCTTATGCTACCTGCTAGCACAGCTAAAGGTTCCGCATTCCTTAAGCCTAGCTCTCGCCAACTGATTATGTTGGCAGTAGCTACAAGTTTGGCGATCGCCGGTACAACAGGTTACAAATTTTGGCAATCACAAGCAACTCAAACGACTCCCACCGAGCAGGTGAGCATACCTGAAATAAAAACGGTGACGGCTCTGGGGAGACTAGAACCCAAAGGAAAAGTGATTAAACTTTCCGCATCGGCATCGAGTCAAGGTAGTCGGGTAGAGAAGCTATTGGTCAAGGAAGGAGATCAGGTGAAAGTTGGGGAGGCGATCGCTATTTTAGATAATCGCGATCGCTTACAAGGGGCATTGCAAGAAGCCGAAGCAGCCGTGAAAGTAGCACGGATCAATCTGGCAAAAATTCAGCAAGGTGCAAAAGTAGGCGAAATCCAGGCGCAAAAAGCCGAGATGGCGCGTATCCAAGCCCAGACTCTAGGAGATGAAACTCAGCAAAGAGAAACAGTCACCAGATTAGAGGTACAGTGGCAAGGAGAGAAAACGGCACAACAAGCCACAATTAAGAAGCTCGAAGCCGAATTGAAAAATGCCCAAGTAGAATTGCAACGCTATCAGCAGTTGTATTCTGAAGGCGCAATTTCCCAGTCCTTATTTGACACCAAGCGCTTGAGTGTCGATATTATCACCCAGCAGCTGAGTGAAGCCAGAGCCATTCTCAAACGCATTGATGGCACTGGTCGCCAACAAATTACCGAAGCTCAGACAGTGCTAACTCGACTTCAAGCAACTGGCAATCAACAAGCCAATGTCGCCTCGGCTACCTTAGACCGTATTGCCGAAGTCCGACCGATAGATGTCGCTGGGGCAGAAGCAGAAATTAACCGTGCGATCGCAGTGGCGAAACAGGCAAAGGCTAACTTAGATCAGGCTTATGTAAAATCACCCCAAGATGGTGTGATCTTTGATATTCATACCCGCTCAGGTGAAATGGTATCTAACGACGGCATTATCGAGATTGGGCAAACCAACCAGATGTATGCAGTTGTCGAAATTTATCAAAGCGACGTGAGCAAAGTGCAACCTCAACAACGGGTGCGAATATCAAGTAATTCTCTACCAGGTGAATTAGTCGGAACAGTAGATTGGGTGGGCTGGAAAGTGCAACGGCAAAATATTATTAACAGTGACCCCACAGAAAATATTGACTCCAGAGTTGTGGAAGTCCACGTCCAACTCGATGAAACATCCAGCCAAAAAGCCGCCAAATTTACCAATTTACAAGTCAAGGCGGTGATTGAACTATGAACGAATTAATTAAACAACTACAACGGCGAACACCTCTCGGATGGTTACAACTCAGCCATCATAAAAGTCGTTTGTTAGTCGCTATAGCAGGAATTGCCTTTGCAGATGTCCTGATGTTTATGCAGCTTGGCTTTCAGAATGCGCTCTACGACAGCAACACCACCATAAATCGGGCTGTGCTGGCAGATATCATTTTAATGAGTCCGCAAAGTCGGAATATGCAAAATATGTCCACCTTTTCACGACGGCGATTATTGCAGGCTGCTGATGTTCCGGGTGTACAATCAGCTACAGCCATGTATATCGGTTTAATCACTTGGAAGAATCCCCAAACACGGCGGAAAACCTCAGTCCAAGCCATTGGTGTCACTCATGAACAGCCTGTTTTAGACTTACCAGAACTAAATGCTCAATTAGACAAGATTAAACTACCTGATTCCTTTATCTTTGACCGTGGAGCCAGAGGTGAATACCAAGAAGTATTTCGCCAAATTGACGCAGGTAAAACTGTATCCACAGAGGTAGATAAACGTACCATTACCATCAGTGGCGCATTTAAATTAGGTGCATCCTTTGGCGCTGACGGTACATTGATATCCAACGATGACAATTTTTTAAGATTATTTCCCAGACGACAAGTAGGGAGTATCAGCCTGGGCTTGATAGATATTCAACCAGGCTATGACTCGCAGCAGGTAGCCGCAGCCTTAAAATTGCACCTCCAAAATAATGAAGATGTCAAAGTGCTAACACGGGAGGAATTTATCAAATTTGAGGAAGACTACTGGAAAAGTGAAAGCCCCATTGGTTTTATCTTCAGTTTGGGTGTATCTATGGGATTTCTGGTAGGTGTGATTATTGTCTATCAAGTTCTTTCTACTGACGTGAATGCCCATTTGAAAGAATATGCCACCTTCAAAGCAATGGGTTATCCCAATTCATACTTATTAGGGGTGATTTTTGAAGAAGCGATTATTTTAGCTTTCCTGGGTTTTATTCCCGGATTTGTTGTGCCTTTGGGACTTTACCGGTTGGCTCGCAATGCGACAAATTTACCGATATACATGACTTTATTCAGAGCAGTAGTTGTGTTATTACTGACCATCATTATGTGTACTATTTCTGGAGTTATCGCCACTCAGAGATTACAATCTGCTGACCCTGCGGATATGTTTTAGGGAATGGGGATAAATCAATTCAAAATTCAAAATTCAAAATTCAAAATAAGAGAATGCTGAGACTGGGTATTGGGGCTAAAGATTTTAACTTCCGAATGACTAATGACTAATGACTAATGTTATCTCTATTGAAAATCTTGATCATTACTTTGGTAGTGGTCAACTGAGTAAGCAGGTTTTATTCAATATCAATCTCACAATTAATGCCGGTGAGATTGTGATTATGACAGGGCCTTCTGGTTCTGGTAAAACGACACTGCTAACTTTGGTGGGAGGGTTGCGTTCTGTCCAGTCTGGTAGTATGCGAGTTTTAGACAGAGAACTTTGTGGTGCTAGTAGCAAACAGTTAACACAGGCGCGGCGAAGTAACGGTTATATCTTTCAAGCGCACAACTTACATGGTAGTTTAACCGCACTCCAGAATGTCCGGATGGGTTTGGAAGTGCAACCGCAAATTTCTACCCAGCAAATGCTTCACCAATCACAACAAATGCTAGAAGCAGTGGGTTTGGGAGAGCGACTGAATTACTATCCAGATAATTTGTCTGGTGGACAAAAACAACGGGTTGCGATCGCACGAGCGTTGGTAAGTCAGCCTAAAATTGTCTTAGCCGATGAACCCACAGCTGCACTCGATAAACAATCGGGGCGTGATGTGGTGGAAATTATGCAGAAATTAGCGAAAGAGCAAGGCTGTACAATTTTGCTCGTGACCCACGATAACCGCATTTTAGATATCGCTGACCGGATTATTTACATGGAAGATGGTCATCTCGTGAGAAATGATGTAAATACTTTAAGTAGTGCTTAATGCTGAGTGGAAGGTTTTTTTTCAGCACTCAGCACTGGTTTAGCCAGCCCAAATTTTATCCAAAACTATTTGGGGTGAAATATCCGCCATTTGACCTGTAGGTGATTTAATCGCCAGAAATTTATCACTTTTCGGCAACAACTTCGCAGGATCTGTGGGACCAAATAGAGCGATAGTATAAGTTTGCACTGCAACACTTAGGTGAAGTAGTGGATCATCAGTTGATAACATCAAACTTGCGCCGCCAATCATGGCAGCTAATTTGCCAATATTATCAGGAGAAGTCACCTTAATACCTGGAGTTCTTTCCAGAAGCGATCGCTCATTTTCATCTGTTTGAATCACCACCACAGGCAAATCTGGCTGCTTTTGTTGACATTCGTAAATAATTTGCTGCCAATTTTTCACAGGGTAGAGTTTATCCACACCTGTTGGAGATACCTCACTAGAACCAGCATGAATTAATATGTAGCCTGTTTCATTTACCCCCAAGCGTTTTTGTTCATTTTGTGACCATTCAATATCTGGTTTCGGTACATTAACTGCTAACTCTGGGCAAGGGGTTTTAATCCCAAACGGTTGCAGCAAGTCGTGGTAAGCTGCCGCTATGTACTGCTTTGGTGGGAATGGTACAGGATTAGTCAGAAAAACTGCTCCTTTGCCTTGGTAGCCAACGCGGGTAGGAATCCCCGTTAACCAAAGTAAAAGCCCCATTAACCAACTGTTTCCCACAGTGATGACGGCATCATACTCGCGATCGCGAATCGTGCCGACGAAATTACTCCAATCCGCCAGACTGTTGCGGTCTTTATAATCAAAGGTCAGGACATCATTAACTGACTTGCTCACCCGATAGGCAGCCTTTGACCGGGGTTCCACAACGACATCTAACTGAGCGTTAGGGTAATCACGCTTGAGATCATCTAGTGTCGGGAAGAAAAGAATTTGGTCGCCAATTCCGCCAGGAACAAGGGCTACTACTCGCATAATATTTATTGACGCGTACTCGCTCCTTATTTTAGGTGAATATAGGTGTTAGAAATTAGTGATTAGTTATTAGACATTAGTTATTAGTCGTTAATTGCTTGAGGTTTTCTGTGTATTTACTTATTCCATCGGCGGGAATCGGCAAAAGAATGGGAGGAACCCGTAACAAACTCCTTTTGGAAGTGCGATCGCAACCAATCATTGCTTGGACTCTCAAAGCGGCGGCAGCAGCCAGTACAATCAAGTGGATCGGGATTATTTCTCAACCTTGTGATTGGCCTGAGTTTAAGGACATTCTCGCTGACTTAAATGTGACTAAACCAGTGGAATTTATAGCGGGCGGCTCCACCCGTCAAGAATCGGTTTACAACGGCTTGCAGGCGCTCCCAGCCACCGCAGAACAGGTATTAATTCACGATGGCGCTCGATGTCTGGCAACACCAGATTTACTCGACTCCTGCGCCGCAGCTATCCGCCAATGTTCTGGTTTAATTGCGGCTGTCCCGGTGAAAGATACGATCAAAGTTGTGGATGAGCATGGCATCATTCAAAGCACACCCGACCGACGGCAATTGTGGGCAGCACAAACACCTCAAGGTTTTAATGTCAAGTTATTGAAAGAGTGTCACGCCGAAGGTGTGCGTCAGGGTTGGGAAGTCACAGATGATGCGGCTTTATTTGAAAGATGCGGTATTGAAGTCCAAATTGTCCCCGGAGAAGAGACTAATTTAAAAGTTACCACTCCTCAAGATTTAGCGATCGCCGAATTTATCCTCAGCAACCGATAAGAGGCAGGGGGGAAGAGGCAGGGGGGCAGGGAGCAGGGAGCAGGG
>NZ_CAWQOY010000046.1:0-7192 GCF_963896525.1 Nodularia sp. LEGE 04288 | reverse complement strand
ACCCCCCACTCCCCTCAACTCTGACACTGGGGGCAGAAGTGACTAGAACGCCCAGCTAATTTAATTCGCTGTATGGGAGTACTACAAACTCGGCAGGGTTCGCCAGTGCGGTTATATACCCAAGCAACACCACCATAATTACCGTTAACTCCTTGAACATTCAGGAAATTACTAAAAGTTGTCCCGCCAGCCGCAATGCTGGTTTCTAAGACTTGAATGATGGCTGTATGTAACCGCTCAATTTGCTGTAACTGCAAATCTAGACAGAGGGTTACTGGTAAAATCCCACTTTTAAACAGTGCTTCGTCAGCGTAAATATTACCTAATCCTGCCACGACTGACTGATCTAATAGTGCCGTTTTGATGGGACGACGGCGATTTTGCAATTTAGCAGCGAGATATTCAACGGTGAATTCGGGTGAAAATGGGTCTACTGCCAGTTTTGCTAAACCAGTAATGATAGTTTCTACTGCTACTCCTGGGGGAACCCACCACATTTGACCGAAGGTGCGCTGGTCAACAAAGCGTAATTCTTGCTGGTCTTTAAAGAATAATCTCACCCTGGTGTGCTTGTGTAATGGTTCATCTTCATGTACCCACAGTAGTTGACCAGTCATTCGCAGATGAACGCCCAGCCAGATGGGGGATGAAAGAGATGAAAGAGTAAGTTCAGCTAAAAGATATTTACCACGACGATGCCAAGAGGCGATCGCACTTCCGGTCATTTTAGGAATAAACTCATCAACAGAAAACGGGTAGGCGATGGTGCGCTTGTGCAACACATCTCCACCCGTAATTTCTTGATGCAGGGTCAATTGATTTAAACCCCTGCGGACTGTTTCGACTTCAGGCAGTTCAGGCATTTAAGCTGATAAAACGGACAAATTTTAGCTATTGGGGATTAAACACAGTCATTAGTCCTGAGTTTTGCTCCTCATCAGAGGCGGAGTATACACCCTCAACCACTAATGATTAGTGACTAATGACTAATGACTACTTTATCCCCTTTATGGCTTTGCCGCTTATTTTTTCGCCTTAGCTTTTGGTGCTTCTACTTCAACTAATTCGTCTATAGCAAAGTTATTGGTGTTGATACCAGAGTAATTGACCTTATCAAACCGGACAATTGCTGCGTATTTAATGCCGCTTTGGTCGATAGAAGCCACAGTGCCTACATCCTGAAACCAGTAGGATTCGGGGCGGAGAACACGTACTTTAGAACCACGTTGAACCATGAGTATCTTCCCTTTTAATTATTGATTGCCAATATATGGGGCTAATTGATTTCACTTTACATCCTCAAGGTCGCGCCTAGAGGCTTTGTTAAGTTATTTATCACCAGACCGTTATGCTCCCCCATTTGGCTGATCTCTTCCTTTCAGCACTTACTCATTTCAAACCCCAAATTTAAAATAGGTGTCAGACCCTCCTTGACAAATGCCCCATGATCGCTTAATTTCATTCGCAAATACATAAATTAAAGAAAATTTATGTTTTACTCAAAACAAACACACTACCCTCGTTACCCCTGCCTATTCGCAAATCGCTATCTATATAAGTAATGTCCAACCAGCCCTGCTGTTTATCACTGTTTAAGGGAGTATCAATGGCCGTAAATTTTTTACCAGCTTCAATTTCCTGGATAAAATTGGCGGGAGAACTGTAATCTATTAAACGTTTTAAACCAACTATCGAACGCTGAAATTTTACTTGGACACGTTTTTCTGAAACTGGTTCAAATTTGGCAGCTACGCTGACTAATCCTTCGAGATAAGGTAAGCCATAAATCTCGGCGATATTGTAAACGCTGGTGGTGTTGACCCGGATAGACTGATAAATTTGACCAAGTTTACATAAAGGGATGCGATCCAGGTTTAAAAGCGCCTTGCTGGTTGTGTATATTAACCGCCAATCACCATTGAGCAAATGACTTGCTTCTATGGGACGAGGGGTAGGATTAAAGTCTTCCAAATTGGCGATCGCCACTAAGATGGCCTGTTTTTCTGGTTCACTGGCTAGTAAACCGCGATTTGTCCCCGCGATCGCATCAATCAGATTTGCTTTGCCGATCATCGTCTCTTACCTCAAAAATCATTAGGGTTCATCCACCTTAAGTTGATATTAATCTTGTATGTATAGAGACTGACAAAACACGAAGAATCTATTCGGTAGTTGTCTTAGCACTATTAAATAAAATATTTCTGTCAGCTTACGGATTTATGAACCCAAGACTTGAATCAATAATTAAATTATCCCTTGTCAGTGATAGACTTCTTTATGTCTAGTTACATGAACCTTTTTGTGTTTTCGTAGATATGTTGAATTCTCCCTTAAGTGAAGAACCCCGCAACCAACGCGCCCCGGTAATTCCATTAAAGCCAGAGTCCTCTACGTTGGACTGGTTGGAATTTCAAGGTCGTCTCGTAGCGCGTCATGTTCAAGAAACCGAGTTTTCACTGCAAGCAACAGAAATATCAGAATTCTTGATTTCAGAAGACGGAATAGAGGATGACGATATGGATGATGACAGTGAGATGAGTCTAGACGATTGAGGCTGGGGACTAGTACCGCCGTGAAGTCAAAAGTCAAACAGCTTTTGAATTTCCAAAATGGATGTTGATTTTTTGGCTGCTGTACTAGGTAATCTCCATTAAATTGTGGAATTTTAGAAGTGTGGAGTGAAGGGAATTTTTGTGGACGCTAAATTATCTCCTAATGAAGGATCAAACGTTTCGGGTATTGGATTAGCTTCTGGTTTAGCCGCAGCGCTAAGTGTAGCAGCATTGATATTTGATTGGCTGGGCAATAGAACGCCCTGGCAAGGGATGTCACTGACTTTCCCATTCTTGCTGTGCGCCGTGAGTTCAGCTGCTATGGGTGTTGTGGTCATACCACTACTGCAAACACTGAAAACCGGGCAAATCATCCGCGAGGATGGCCCTCAAGCCCATTTAAAAAAAGCTGGTACACCCACAATGGGGGGTATATTCTTTGTCCCCGTAGCTGTGGCGATCGCCTGTATATTATCTAATTTTGCTCCAGAAGTGCTTGCCGTTGCCGCGTTAACTCTCAGCTATGGATTTGTAGGCTGGCTTGACGATTGGCAAATTCTGCGCCGCAAATCAAATAAAGGCATATCCCCGAAGATGAAACTGGCGTTGCAAATTGGATTTGCTGCCTTGTTCTGTCTATGGCTGATATCTACTCAAGATGCTCATATTACAAATATTGCTTTACCTTGGGTAAGCTTTACCCTGCCTTTAGGATTTTTATTCTGGCCTTTAGCTGGCTTTGTGCTAGTAGCAGAAAGTAATGCAACTAATTTAACTGACGGTATTGATGGTTTAGCAGCAGGAACCGTGGCGATCGCCTTACTAGCATTAGGTGCTGTCATCGCCCCAGCTTACCCTGGATTGATGGTTTTTTGTGCCGCATTAAGTGGCGGTTGCTTAGGTTTCTTAGCCCATAACCGCAACCCAGCCCGCGTATTCATGGGTGATACGGGTTCCTTGGCACTGGGAGGGGCTTTAGCGGCTGTGGCATTACTGACTAATAGTTTGGTAGCGCTGTTTATTCTCAGTGGGATCTTCTTTGTGGAAACCCTTTCTGTGATCGCGCAGGTAAGTTATTATAAAGCGACTAAAGGGCCTGATGGTAAAGGTAAGCGTTTATTGAAAATGGCTCCTCTACACCATCATCTGGAATTGACCGGCTGGTCAGAATTACAAGTGGTAGCAGTGTTTTATATTATCGCTGCCATTTTAGCTGTCATTTGTTTAGCGATCGCGTAGCACTCCGCAGAAATCGCACCTTTTTAAAATTTTTGAACTTTTGAAAAACTAATTTAAGAAACTAGAACCTCCGTATATACGGGGGTTTTTCTATGAATTGAAGCCCACCCCCAGCCCCTCCAGTGCAAGCAAGGCGCAGGCGCGAACCCAAAGACATCTGCACAAAACCCTCTCCTTGGTAAGGACAAGATTTGCTATGCAAAACCAGGGTGAGGTTTTTTCCCTACATCTGCATCTGACTCACCAAATGAGCCATTTCAGGCAAAATCAGCATTTCCATCCCCAATCGCACCGCATTACTAGAACCGGGAAGAGAGAAGATTAATTTATTTTGATAAACTCCAGCCACAGCGCGAGAGGCGATCGCACGTGAACCAATTTCTTGATAACTTAAAAATCGAAACAACTCCCCAAATCCGGGTAAAGTTTTCTCTAATAATTTCTCAATCGCATCATAGGTGGTATCTCTGGGAGCAATACCAGTACCACCATTGAATATGACTACATCTAAAGTCGTATTTTTACCCAAGAGTTCTATCTGTTCTTGAATCTGGGCTGGCTCATCTTTGATGATTTTGTATACTTCCACAACATGGTTAGCACCAATCAGCAATTGCTGGATGATCTGACCACTTTTATCAGTTTCTGGGTCACGAGTATCACTGACTGTCACAACAGCACAGGTGACGGTGTTTCCTGGCGAATCGGGGTGTGGTGGTGGTAACACGAGGATTTGGAGTATAGGGGAATGAGCAGGATGAGGGGAATGAGGGGGACAGTTCCCCATACCCCATGCCATATCTATTCAGCTTTGTTAAATCCCAAACCGTTTTGTTCGGCATACCGTTCCATGAAGCGCATAAAGCGATCCCATTCTTCGGCGGATTTCATCACATAAATTGCTTCTAGGCCTTCTGCTTTACCGTTGACAAATTTACCCTTAACTTCGCGGGTAACTATTTCGCCTTCTTCGTCAATCAGGTACATCCCGGTGACTTCTTCGGTGCTACCTTCTGCCAATATTTGGGGATTTGTAAAGATAAAGGTTGCTGTCCCACTGTCGCCAGTGCGCGATCGCGTCAGGCGGACTTCTGGAGTTACTTCTTCGTCAATACCTTTAGAAAACTGAATTTTGACCATGATCTGTGTATGTAAAATTTTGTAATTGTAATGCTTAACTTGTTATTCTCTCATTTTTTGGGAAATGCTGAAAACCCTGATATTTTTAGCTGGGATTGATAGACAATCTGGGTTTACAGCATAAATGAGTCGATAACGCAATAGATAAACTACAAAAATTTCCCTTGGCTTTTAATCAACAAAGAGCAAAAAAAGCCAATCTCCCACATTATCATCTATCTCTGCATTAAAGACGCTGAATTTTGCGTTGCAGCAGATACTACTAATTAGTCTTTTGGGGTCAGCCTTTAAAGTTTGTGTCAAAAATTTGTAGCCCAGATGTTAGTTTCTATGGGATAGTGGGTATCCTCTTTACTAGAGACTTGTTGGTAATTAAGTAATTACCGTATTTAGATACTTTATAACCTGGTTTAAAGATGAACTTTCTTCCTGTTGCGGATCATGTATATTTGCAATCTATTCAAAAATTAATTCCCTGCGTTCAAGCTGAGACGTTATCTAAGATTGCAGTCATTCTGGAAAACACTTCTTGGGATGATCCTCTGTCGTCGGTTGATTGGAATAACATAGCAGTAGTCGCTCTGACTGAAGCCGAACAGTGCGATGAAAATCTAGTTATGCGTTCAGTCTATCTGGAGATGGCTGTTGAAGCTCTGAATAATGGTCTAAACATAGATGGACATCCGATTTGTGCAGCACATCTGGCTTTAATTCACAGCATAATTGCTGAAAAATCAAAAGCAGTCAAGATATCATTTAACACTTTGATTAACACTATCCAGTCTGCTGATGTATCCTCTGAAAATCAAAGCAATTTTTTAATCTATATTTTTCCAGGGAACAATAAATTTTCCCAAAATGAGCAACAATGCTGGGAAGAAATTTTATTATCCCGCAATAGTTACCAACAAGCATTATTTTTACTAAATGACATAATCTGTCGCTCACAGATAGCCTTTTACACAGAGGTAAGTCGTCGGTTCTTACATCTAGCAGCTCAACTTTCACCAAATTCAGGCAATACTATTCTCAAACTGGGAATATCTAGTTTAATGGCTGGAGAACAAGAAGGACTTTTATATTTACATCAAGCTAGAAAGTTATTACCAGATTCTGCACCTATTCTGCAAGCACTTTACTTAGCTTATCGAAATTTCAAGCAGATACAAGTGGCAGAACATTGGCAAAAACTATCACGTCAATTTTATCAGTCAAATTCCCTGACTCCCCAATGGTGCTGGACACAATTACCTGGAAATAGTGCCTTTACTTATGTGCCTTTTGAAACTAATGTGATTATAGCTGTTGAGCCAACCTTGCGTAGTATTGTCACCAGTGTGTTAATTACCGAACAAGACTGGTTTGAAGATGAAATGGAGTTTTGGCGCAATAGTATTAAACCCGGTATGACGGTGATTGATATTGGTGCTAATGTCGGTGTATATACTTTTAGTGCTGCTGCAAAAGTAGGATCTGAGGGAAGAGTTTTCGCTGTTGAACCTTTCTCAGTTTGTGTGAGTTGTTTAGAAGAAACTTGTAGAATTAATCAATTTTCATGGGTCAAGGTTTGTGCAGGAGCCGCGAGCGATCGCAATGGTACAGTAAAATTATTACTACATTCTGCAAACGAACTTAATCAAGTGGTTTCCAGTGATGCAGCAGAACAAATGACTGGAAACGCTTTTGAAGAAGCAAGCTGTTTTACTTTAGATACTTTAATTGAGCAAGAAAACATTGAGCAAGTGGATTTTCTCAAAATAGATGCAGAAGGACATGAAATGGCTGTTCTGCTTGGTAGTGAGAAATTAATTACTGAGTTTGCACCAGTGATTTTGTATGAAAATATTGCAGGTAGCCAAGGTAGTAATATTGAGGTTGCACAGTATTTAAATAAAATAGGATATCAACTATTTCACTATCAACCTTACACACAGAAATTGATAGAAGTAAATTCTGATCGTGATTTTAAGCACCAGTTAAATTTTATTGCTTTACCACCAGAAAAAAGGTTCATGTTTGATGTTCTATAAACAGAATTTAACTGTAAATCCAGTTCCCCTCCTCGCTTGCGGTGAACCAGCGCTGTAGGCGGGTTTCCCACCGTAGGCGACTGGTGAACCCGAAGGGGGAGGGGCCTAGGGCGTGTTTTCAAACTGGTTGTATCCTAAGAAATAGGCGATCGCTTTTAGCGGGCGCTCCGCGCCATCGCCGGAGGCGGGGCTTTGCCCATCGCATTGTAGTGATGATGAATAGACCAGACT
>NZ_CAWQOY010000045.1:0-7222 GCF_963896525.1 Nodularia sp. LEGE 04288 | reverse complement strand
TTTGATAGAATAAAGGTATCATTATCATTAGATAGGTCTTATTGACAATTCCTGACCTATCTTTTTTTACCATAAATCGTTACATTGTTTACACTGTCTTGTTTTCAGCCTTGTTTGTCGCCCCGTCAGGTAAAGCTCTAAGTAATGCCTGTTGCATTGGCGGGTGTAAATGTAGTTCAATTTCATCAATCAAGATAACTGAGTTATGAATATTCCAACTAGCAAAATCTATGAGCATGGGAAAGACAGCACGCTCACCCCCAGACATTTCAGAAATTTCGTATTGATTTTTGCCATCGTAGAGATAGAACCAAGGTTCGCTGAAAATATCAATTACCTTTTCTCGCGGAACAGGACCTTCAAAACTACGTTCTGGAAATACTATTTTATAGGCTTGCTCAATTTCACCATACAAATCTTTTTGACCAGGACGCAACTCTCTAATTCTTCCTCCTGGTTGAACATCCAGATGGAATTGTCGCAACTTTGACAGGCGATCGCGTAAAATATCATCAGTAATTTCAAGTCTGTGATTATAATCTTCGGTGGTTAAACTGGTTGAGGTTCTCTGCTCTGTGTACCACAAAATAGTTCCAACTCGCTCAAATACTTTAAACCCTTCTGAACGCAGTAGTTGTTTAGCATATTCTCGTCCTTTAAATTGAAAGAACTCTGCATCTGTTCTTGCTTGGACACGCTCACCATTCCATTTCAGGGAAATAATATCATTTTCAGCCGGAGAAATGGGTAAGTTCCGTCCCATATCTTGCAATTTCTGGTGGAATTCACGAACTGCTTGCAGCTCTTGGGAGGAAAACTGTACTTGTACAGTCACTTCTGGTTGAAATCCTCCCCAATTGTTTCCCAACAACTCGTAGTTATACCCTGACCATTCTAAGCCTGACAGATTTTCTAATCGCCCAGTTGCTACTCCCAATGTCGCCGCAATTGCTTGCAAGAGACTAGTCTTTCCTGCACCATTCATTCCTATCAGCACTATGATATCTCGTGCTAATCCGGTTTCTGGATCAGTAAAATCAAATACTTTGTCACGAAATTTCTTGAAATAGTTTAACTGAACTGATTGAACCTTCATAGTGAAATATCTTGAGGTGGACAAAAGACTAAACCGAGTTAATCACCTCATTTGACTAGTGTATTACATCTATTCCCATCCTGTGCGATATCAGCTTTGTGAATCACCGCCACAATGGGCTTTTGCCAGTATTCATGGTTTTATCGAGCAGAATCAACTTTATTTAAAATCAGCTTGACAGCATCGATAATTACATCCGGTTGGTCTACCCACACAAAATGACCGCTCTGATCTGCTGGGATTTGCAGACAATCTGTAGATAAATTACATAACTCAATGTGCATTTTATCCCGTAATCGATTAGAAGCACCCAAAGGAATAAAAAGAGTCCAAAAGGAAGGCTTGAAAAAAGAATTGGCTTTGATGCTAACAATAGGCATCGCTCCTAATTGGTTCGCGACAGTAACCTGACGTGCGCTGCGATTTAGATTTAACATTTCTCGAATCATCGTTATCCAGTGTTTAGAACGACAAAATGAACGTTTTACTGAATCCAGAGAATGTGCCGAAAACTGACGTAATTCAGGCTTTAATAATTCAAATATGCCGCATATTCTCAGTAGCCGAATAATTCCCAGGATTGAGCCGAGAATAGACATCACAAAACCTGAGATAAAGAAGAACTTCAAAGCCTGTAACTGAAAAGTCATTTTCAGCATTCCTGTTTCGTGCAAACCGTCTGTGAGTATTATTCCCAGAACCTTTTCAGGAAACCGATGAGCATACAATCTGACGTTATAACTGCCAAATGAATTACCTATTAAAATGTAAGGCGGCTCAATTCCCGCTTGGGTGAGGAGTTTATCTAATTCCATGACTATTTGATTGCTGGTTCGGGGATGTGGACTGTGGTCACTCCACCCATAGCCGGCTCTGTCATAAATGCATACTTGCGTTAGCTGCGCTAATTCTTCAATCAGCAAGTAACCCTCTATTCCTCCCAAGCTATGGTCTAGAACAATTGTGGGACTACCTTTTCCAGCAACGTAGAGATGTAGAGAATATCCACCGATGTCAAACAGCTTACCTGGCGGTGGTTGTCGGTCTTCCAGCCAAGATGCGATCGCTTGATAAATAGTTGTCGCAACTGGCAGTAAAATTCTGATTAGACTCGAAATCATTACATCCTCTTACTATCTGAATTCTTATTTTAGAAAAACATTTTTATGCTGTTATCTATAGATTTAAAATCTAAGCATCAGCAACTTTACAAATAACCATAATCGGTGATAAATATTTACTATGACTAGCATGAACAAGTTGTAATCCGGCTTTTTCTAAATCTTGGATAAGTTCAGGCATCTCATACTTGTGATGTCGCCAAATAGTAATTTCTTCATCTTTTAAAATTTCAATCTGCTTATATATCCCTAACTTGCTAAAATTTAGAGTGTAATTTTGATTAAATTTGATCTTGGCAGTTATACTATCAGTTTTAACATCATACTTTCTTACAAGTTCGCAATCTTCAGAACTTATTCTCATCTCGTTTTTAATCCATGTATATATTCCATCCACATGATACTTGCAGCCACCCCGAACTTGTCCATCCCATTGAGAGTTAGAACCAATTTCGTTAGTAAACACAAGCAAATCATTTTTATTCATGCTATTTCTGAAGTTTTGAAAAACTCTATTTCTGTCTTGATGATTTGCGATTGTCACACCTAAATGTAAAAAAACATTGGCTATATCGTTATTTTCAAGAGAAGTGGAATTTTGCCAAATATCTGCGGGAATAGAGCTAGCTTCTATATCAAAGGTAGAGCTATTAAATTTAATTGAGGGAAACCATTTAATAAAATTTGCCTTGGATAGGGTTAGGAGTTCTTGACTAATATCTAAGGCGATATATTTATTAATTTTACCTAGTTTATCAAGTTGAGAAATGAAGTTTTTTACTGGATAGAAATTACCACAACCTACATCTACAATGTTGATTTTATGGCAATGTTGATAATCGCCGTTAATATATTCAAAGTTTTTCTTTAATAAATCAGTTTCTACGTTGGGTGTTTGATACCATTTAGGAACAACATATTTTTGATAAAAATTATTCCATATGTTTGCACCTCTACCTTTGTAAGAATATTTTAAAGGAAATTCTCGTCTAAGTTCTAATGCCTGAATTAACTCTACAAGTTCTTCTTGAGAAAAAATTGAGTAAAATTCAAAACTTGGTTCTACTATACGATTTAAAGAATTTGATATATCTGAATAAACTTGTGAGTTGCTGTCAATTTTTTGAGGTGTCATTGTTTAGTTTTGTCAGGTAATTAACTTGACAAGTTTGGTGTATTTAATATGGTCTTCGTCATTATAAAGTATGAAGAGGTATATAATCATGCAAAGCCTTGACTTTTTCATGAGCGCCCCTTTTTACTCACCCTAGCAGTAGAGTCCTAACCAGGCATTATATGGGATGCGATCGCTTGCCGAAGTCAATAAGACGTAAGAACTTGGGGATGTTCATGATAGTTTGAAAAAAGAACGATTACGTCCCTGTGCTTTGGCTTGGTAAAGGGCTTGATCTGCTGCCGAAATCAGATCCAAAGGAACCATATCAGGTGTAGGAATTACCGTGGCAATTCCGATACTCAAGGTGACATACTCCTTCACCGCCGATGCAACATGAGGAATATTTAGCTGTTGGATAGCTGCATGAATTTCTTGGGCAACTTGAATAGCGCCATCCGTGTTAGTCTTGCTAAGAATTACCACAAATTCTTCTCCCCCATAACGAGCGGCTAAATCCGTAGAACGTTTGACAGTTTGTTTCAAAGCTTGGGCGACAAGGCGCAAACAATCATCACCGACGGCATGACCATAAGTATCGTTAAATTGTTTAAAATAATCAATGTCACATAAAAGTAGTGAGACTGAACCTTTTTCTCGTAAAAGATTTTGCCATACATCATTAAGCTTGCTATCAAAACTGCGGCGATTGGCGATTTGAGTTAATTGATCGACCATCGCCATATTTTCAAGTTGCTGGTTAGCTAGCTGCAATTGTTGATAAAGTTCTGATTGCTGAATAGCGATCGCCAAATGCGTAGCTAGTTGTTGAAGTAGTTCGCTCTCCCAAGGTTGCCATTCACGAGGGGCGCTACAATGATGAGCAACTAACAGACCCCAGAGGCGATCGCCTTGTAAAATCGGTACAAATAGCTTGGCTCTTACCTGGAGTTGTTCCAATAACTCTAGATGACAATCAGCAAATCCGGCGTTGTAAATATCTGGAGTGACTTTCAGCAGACACTGTTGATCTAACTGTCCCTGCATTTCTACAACGTAACTGTCTAGAATTTTCATATTTAAGATTCTCTTCCAGCCTTCGCCTACAGACTCCGTGATAATCACACCACTCCAATCTAGGTTAAAGCGGTAGATAATGACCCGATCAGTTTGCAGAATTTGTCTGACTTCGGCAACAGTTGTGTTCAAGATTTGATCTAAATCCAAAGATTGGCGAATGTGTTGTGCGATCGCCGCAACCATTCGCTCTTGTTCCATCTGCTGTTGTAATGCTTGTTGAGCCTGTTTGCGAATTGTGATATCTACAAATGATGTGACTACTGCATAGGGTGTTAATTCATCTGCTTGGAACAATGGTTGAGAATTAATCGAAACCCATTTGAGACTGCCGTCAGATGTGTAAATTCCCATGACGACATTAGATTGGGGTTGTCCTGTGCGTAACGTGACAATGGCGGGATGGGTTTCGCCAGGAAAACAAGTTCCATCTTCGTGAATCGCGCTCCATCGCGGATCAATGGAAGTTCGCCCCATCATTTGGTCGGCTGTTAACCCTAAAATTCTTTCCGCGCTGTCGTTACAGGCCGTAATCCGTCCATCGCCTTGCTGTAAGACAATCCCTTCTGCCATCGTTGTAATTACAGAACGATAGCGTTCCTCACTCTCTCGCAGAGCTTCTTCCATCTGCTTGCGTTCAGTGATATCAGTATGGGTTCCCAATACCCGTAAGGGACTACTATCATCTCTGCGACTAAAAATTTTCCCCCGATCTAGAACCCACTTATAAGTTCCATCTTTGCATTTGACGCGATGTTCACTGACATACTGTTGAGTTTCACCGCGAAAATACTTCTCAATCTCCTCGTAAACCTGCGCTTTATCATCTGAGTGAACCCGTTGATCCCATTCACTGAGCGTATTTCCGATCTCATGCTCTGCAAAACCTAACATTCCTTTCCAACGACGAGAGAAAAAAACTTCCTGAGTTTCCACATTCCAGTCCCAAACCCCATCACCGTTTCCTTCCAGGGCATATTGCCATCTTTCTTCACTGGCTTTGAGTGCGGCGGCGATTTGTTTACGAGGGGTGATGTCTTCAAAAATGTATAATCTGCCAAAATATTGATCTTGACTATCCCGAATTTGGCTGGAAAAGCGGCGAATTATGCGCCCATCTATAAATACAATTTCATCCTCAATCGTACAACGATTTTCTTCAGACTGTAATGGTTTGCAGCTTTGAGCAAATGCCGACACATCGGCAATTAAGGTTATACAATCAGGAATGATGTCATTGTTTTTCATACCCCCAAGTCGCATTCGGGCTTCTAGATGTTCAATACCCCAAATTTCACAGAAGCGATGATTCAAGTAAAGAATTTCGTCTGTACGATTGTCAACAACAAAAAATGCTAGCAAAGAAGTGTCTGTCATCGAACGTAGCAAAGCTTCTTGCCAGCGTAGCTGATCTTCAGCACGCTGGCGTTCTTCTAGAAAAGTTTGCTGCTGAGTAATATCCCTTGCCAGAATCTTTTTGTAATTCTTATGCAAAGTTCTTTTTGTGAGCCTCAACTTCTGCTTTGGTGGAACTGCCGAATTTTTGAAGTTTTGATGGAATTGCGGTAATGGCTGAAGAGCTATTCCTAGTTCTGTGGCTACTAGCTGGAGAAACTGAATTTCTAAGGAACTCCACTGACGCGGGCCACTACACTGTTGAGTGATTAGTAATCCCCAAACTTGACGGTCGATATTCTGACTATTGATAAAAATTGGGACTACTAAATTAGCTCTAACCTGCAATTTGGTTAATAGATTTTTGTAACAAGGGTCAAGCGGTTTAGCGTTAATATCTTCAATAACATTAATCCGTCCCTCACGATACTGCTCTACCCATTTTGCATTGAAGCAAGGGTCATAAATTAATTGCCCTAGAATTTGTGTGAATTCAGGACTTACCGATTCTGCCGCTACTACTCCATCTCCATCCGGTAGAAAACGATAGATGATCGCGCGATCGCTTTCTAAGATTTTTCCGATTGTACTGACAACTATGTTGAGAATTGCACTCAATTCAACCGACTGGTGCATTTTTATAACCAGCATCCTAATTTGATGCAAGATATGCGGTAAATCAATTTCTGTACCGGATAGGTCATTTAAGAGCATGGCAATACCAAAATACCTCTAATTTATTTATCCCAGAAAATCGGAATAAATAGCGACATTATCTGAAATTTACTTAATAATATAGATTTTAATAAATTACTAAGTAAGTGGGCGTAAATAAAGTTAACTCGTGGGGGTCGTCATTTGTCCTTGGTCATTGGTAAGGATTTCTGCCCTGTTTACCTTTAGTAATATAGTTTGGTTTTTTCCTTCCTACCTACTTACGGCCATCAGTTAGGGTTTGATGTTCATATTATGTGATCATCGCACCAGAAGCGAAAAGAAGCAAACCTCTGGCAAGGTCGATTTTTGGAGCATTGTCGCTAGATGCCTTTGTTCTACTACCTGATCACTTTCACGCCTTATAGACTCTAGCAGAAGGCGATCGCAATCTATCTATGCGGATGCTTTTAATCAAACGCTTTGTAACTAAATACTACGGGCATCAGTTAGGGCTTGATGTTGATATTATGCGATCGCGCCAGAAGCGAAAAGAAGGAAACCTCTGGCAACGCAGATATTGGGGGCATTTGATTAGAGATGATGTTGATTTTGCAAATCATTGCGATTACATCCACTAGACCCATCCGAAAACTCGCAAGCCAATATTTACAAGGCTTTGATACCAGTCCTTGCAGATTCTGTTTCAACGAAGAAATCCGTGTTTGATATAGTTACTGATAGTTTAGAGCAGAAAAATACATA